>NZ_JAUBRP010000053.1:0-45265 GCF_036701935.1 Microcoleus sp. M2_D5
CCCGCCCGTCCACTCATGACGGGCGGGACGCCCATCCCACTTTCAAGAGTGGAAGTTATTTAATTCTCATTCCTTAATCGATCGGACATGATATTATCAATTAATTCAAACAGCTCGATTCGCAGTTTCCGCAAGAATCCTCTTAATATCAGCAGGAGTCAGATTCGGATTAGCTTGCAACATCAAAGCTACCACGCCGGATACTTGTGGCACTCCCATTGAAGTACCGGAAAAATATCGATAGGGAATCCCCGGTTGAGAAAGCGGCACAGTTGAATAAACATCATCAGAATCCGCCCTACCACCGTCGCCGCCCGGAGCAACAAAATAATTAATTGCCTGCGAACCCGCCCGGTTAGAATACTCCCCAAACAAGCCATTTCGGGTAACACCACCGACAGCAATTCCTACCTCATTGGCAAACCGAGCCGGATAATCTACTTGTGAACGAGCATCATTTCCCGCCGCCGAAATCACGATCGCGCCTTGAGCTTCAGCCGCTCGAATCGCATCCAATTCTTGAGCGTTCAACTGTAGGCCGCCCAAACTCACATTGATTATCTTCGCTCCATTTGCCACCGCATAATTAATCGCATTAATTTCATCCCGAATTTTGCCCACCCCTGATCCATTAAGTATTTTCAAAGGCATAATCTTCGCAGTCGGAGCCGTTCCAGTAATCCCAACCCCATCTTTTTTCGCAGCAACTAAACCCGATATATGAGTGCCGTGATTGTTATCATCCATCGGGTCATTATCGTTGTTGACAAAATCCCATCCTCGGAAATCGTCAACAAAGCCATTGCCATCATCATCAACCCCGTTGCTAGCTTTATTGCGACCGAGCGCATCAACACCTGTTTCCCCCGCATTGCTCCAAATATTCCCCGTCAAATCCGGGTGATTGTAGTCAACTCCGCTGTCGATAACGGCCACCACAATTCCGTCTCCAGTCAAGCCCTGGGCCCAAACTTCTGGAGCTTTAATTAAATCTCTGCCCCACTCGTCGCCGCCCAAGTCGGGAACATCAGGAAAAGTTGCAGTACCTTGAGCTTTAGCAACTGCCGCTGCTGCATTCACCAAACCGAACCCAAAACGAGAGTCAAAACCTTGCAAGTTGCTCGGATTGTTAGGAGAAACAGTTGCCGGGGTTGCAGACAGATTGAGGGAGAAATTTGTACTGCCTTGGTATTGATAAACTCGGATAAAGTAAGTTCCTGCGGCTAAACCGTTGATGTCGATCGCTTCCGGCGATAAATTCGGTTGTTGAGAAGAAGCAATAATATCGGTGAAGTCAATAGAATTGTCGCCGTTAATATCTTTAATTAGAGCAACATCAACATCCGCAGTTAAACCGCTGACAGTTAATTTAAAGTCGCTATTTGCAGGCAAAGTAAAGCGGTAAAGGCCGTCTGGCCGGACATTGCTAAGCGAGTCTGCGATCGTTTGAGTGCCGCCCAAAACGCCTAAATCGCGAGCTCTATCCAGTTGGTTGCCCAATACGGTAGTTGCAGAGATGAATGTATTGGCGAGGTCTTGTGGAGATGCGTTGGCTACCAAGCCTAAAATAGCATTGGATTGACGAATTTTAATTAATGTATTGGAAATACCGGGGGCGATCGATATTTCTTCGAGAATCAAGTCAGCTTCGGTAAGATTGTCAGTCAGTCCGATCGAATCCACAAAACTGTTAAAGTCAGTAATCACGTCGGCAGCAGCCGGATCGGAGACTGCGGAGTCGCTGCGGAGAACAAAGGTATCTGGGCCCAAACCCCCTGTCAGCGTATCTTTACCCCCATCGCCCACTAAAACGTCGCTGCCGTCGCCGCCGTTGAGGGCGTCATCTCCCTTACCTCCCTGCAAGGTATCGCTGCCGCCATCGCCAAACAGGAAGTCTGCGCCGGCACCGCCGTTAAGCAAATCGTTGCCTGCGCCCCCTAACAGCGTATCGGAATTGCCACCGCCGAGAATGCGATCGTTACCATTATCACCGCTGATGCGATCGGCATCCGATGAACCGACAATAAAATCGTTGCCGCCGAGGGCAAAAAGTCCGTTAGGATAAGGAGTCAAAAAGCCCGGAGTCAAGGCGAAACTGTTGGGGCTATCATCTAAAAGATAGGAAAGACCGTCTGGGCTCGGGCCGGACATAGAAATGTACTCCTAGCGAGGTATATCGATCTAAATTTTAGATTTTAAATTTAAGTTTGTGGTTAAAAGTGCCCTCAATACTCTGTAAGGCGGGCATTACGCACAGTCTGTAGAGGTCTGCATGGGTTAGGTTAAACTAAGATGTTCCACCCTTCTCAATTACTTGTTTAGGAACAGGCTTTTCGGCCTGTTCCACAAGAAAATTCATCTTTTGTGGAACGGGCATCTTGCCCGTTTAGGAACAGGCTTTTCGGCCTGTTCCACAAGAATGTTGAGTTATTGTGGAACGGGCATCTTGCCCGTTTAGGAACAGGCTTTTCGGCCTGTTCCACAAAAATGTTGATTTATTGTGGAACGGGCATCTTGCCCGTTCTTGACAAGGGTGCAACATCTCAGGTTAAACAGATTTATTCCGTCATATCATGCCGTGTAAATCAACCGCAATTCCGCCTTAGCCCCTCTAAAACATAAAATCTAAAACAGTATAACTTAATCCCAAATTCAAAATCGGGATCGGAAAATGGGAAAACAACACTTGCATCGACTTCAGAATTTTTTCAACCTCGCGAAATCGCATTTAAAGCCTTATTTGCGCTATTTGATTTTAGGCGGGACGTTTTTATTTATTGCCAAAGCTTTTTTAACTCACTGGCGAGAAGTCGCGAATATCCAAATTCGATCCGAAAGTTTTCCGTTGCTGGCGATCGCCCTCGGCGTCACTTTATTTTCTCTAATTTTTGTCGGCTGGGTGTGGATGTTGATTTTGCGGGAATTCCGCCAACCTGTAACTGCCGCGTGGGCGATTCAAGTTTTTCTCAAAACTAATATTGCCAAGTATTTGCCGGGGAATATTTGGCATTTTTGGGGTCGAATCTTGGACGCAAAAAAGGCGGGCATTTTCCCGAAAGCTGCTACTCTCAGCGTGTTGCTGGAACCGCTGCTGATGGCTTCTGCGGGCGTTTTGATTGGGTTGATTTGTTTTGACAAATTCAATTGGTGGTTGCGGATTGTCGGTTGTGCTGCTATTTTGACGGCGATTCATCCCCGCATTTTAAATCCGATCGTCCTATTTGTAGAGCGGTTGAAGTTATCAAAGAACAATGGGGAAAATTCAGAAGTTGGGGAGGATCGGGGCGACCGACAAACTTTGCGTTTAGAGTCTACCTCCAGTCTAACTAAAAAAACATCTAGTGTCAAGTCTAAGCGCCCAATTAATTTGCCAATTAAACGCTATCCTTTAGTGCCGTTAATCGGACAAATGTGTTTTATTGGATTGCGGGGCGGCGGTTTTTTGCTAACGGTAACGGCTTTAACTCCGGTGGAATTTAGCAATATTCCCAACTTGTTTGGTGCTTTTTGTTTTGCGTTTGTTGTCGGTTTAGTCGTACCGGGAGCACCGGGGGGAATGGGAGTATTTGAAGCAACGGCGATCGCCCTGCTGTCCGATCGCTTTTCTACAGGTATAATTTTGAGTGCGGTGGCTTTGTATCGGATAATTAGCATTCTGGCGGATGTTTCGGGTGCATTTTTAGCTAAACTCGATCGCCAGCGAAATCAGCGCAGTCAAAAAAGGCGAATTTAAAACCGCATATTGTCGTGATTGTAGGGTGCGGGGCTGAGAATGTGAGATTATGTGCGATCGAACTACAAACCTGTTTAATTGCGGATGCGATATCAGATTAAAGCATTTTTTCCAGAAATTGCTTAGCGCGATCGCACTTCGGGTTGCTAAAAAACTCCTGCGGCGGCACATCTTCCGCCACCTTTCCGCCATCCAGAAACAAAATCCGGTGGGCGACTTCCCGCGCAAAACCCATTTCGTGAGTGACAATCGCCATTGTAATTCCGGTTTTCGTCAAAGCTTTCATCACATCTAAAACTTCTTTAACCATTTCAGGATCGAGTGCAGAAGTCGGTTCGTCCATCAACAAAATTTCCGGTTCCATAGCCAAACAGCGGGCGATCGCCACCCGCTGTTTTTGTCCCCCCGAAAGCTTAGAAGGATAAACATCCGCCTTATCTGACAAACCCACTTTTTCCAGCAATTCTAAACCCTTCAGACGCGCCTCATCTTTAGCAACCTGCTTCACCTTTACAGGTGCATAGGTCACATTTTGCAGCACAGTCATGTGCGGGAACAAGTGGAAATGCTGAAAAACCATCCCCACTTTCTGCCGCATTTTCAGAATATCTGCCTTCGGCGCAGTAATATCCACTCCGTCAATGTATATGTGTCCAGAAGTCGGAATTTCCAGTAAATTCAAACACCGCAAAAAAGTAGACTTGCCGCACCCCGAAGGGCCGATAATGGCAATCACTTCTCCTTTGTGAATCTCAGTAGTTATCTCGCGCAAAACCTTCAGATTGCCAAAAGATTTATACAGGCGATCGACCTTAACTGCTAGTTTGGAGTCTGCGTTCGAGTACATTGGCCCCCCAAGTTAAACTAAGCACCATCAAATAATAAATTGCGCCGACAAATATCAAAGGTTCAAAGTAAATATACTTTTCTGCTCCCACAATTGTAGCGCGGCGCAGCAAGTCTTCTACGCCAATTACCGAAACTAAAGCTGAATCCTTCAGCAAAGCAATACTTTCATTCACCAATGCAGGCAAAATGTTTTTCAACGCTTGCGGCAAGATAATATCGCTCATCATCAGTTTGTAGGGAACGCCAAGGGATTCTGCGGCTTCTTTTTGACCTTTATCTACGGCTTGAATTCCCGCGCGGATCGTTTCGGAAATATAAGCCCCAGAATTGAGGAAAAAAGTAATCACGCCAGCTTGCAGCGCCGATATATTATAGCCCGTAAGCTGCGGCGTTGCAAAATAAACTAAAGTCAACTGCAAAATTAGCGGGGTTCCGCGAAAAATTGAGGTGTAAGCGGTGGCAAACCAGAACAGAGGTTTAATGCTAGAAATCTTAAACAGAGATAGGACGATTCCCCAGATAAATCCCAGAAATGCGGACAGCAAGGTAAAAGTTAGCGTTACCCAAATCCCTGACAAAATATAAGGCAAACTCGGCAAGATTTTGCCAAAATCTAACCCGAACTTGGGCGCTACCGCAGGCTGATTTGCTCGAGCAGGTTCTTGCGGAATTGGTCGAGAAAACCACTTAGTAGCTAGTTCCTTAATTTGACCGCTGGCTTTCATTTGCTGGAGGACTCGGTTAAATTCTGGAACTAATCTCGAACCTTTGCTAAAGGCGATCGCCGAACCGCTTGCTTCAGTATTGGGAATTGTGTTAAATTCCAAGTCCGGGTTCGCTGCTGCATAACCCGTAGCGACAGTATCCTCGATCACTCCTGCGGCGATGCGGTTCGATTTAATTTCTTGAATGATATCAGGAATCCTATTCAGAGGAGCCAGTTGCACACCGGGCATTTTTTTCACAGCTTCCTGCTGAATGCTTCCGAGTTGAACGCCTACTTTTTTCCCGGCTAAATCTTCAGCTTTGGTCAAATTGCTGCCTTTATTGGCGACAATTGTATTTTGAGCTTCGTAGTAAAGGTCAGAAAAATCAACATTTTTTTTCCTTTCTGCTGTGGGAGTCATTCCCGCCATCACAAAATCGGCTCTTCCCGCCTGCAAAGCGGGAATTAAGCCGTTAAAATCCATGCCAATTACTTTCAGTTCGTAGCCTAATTTTTTAGTAATATATTTGGCAATATCGATGTCAAAACCGATAATTTCGTTGCCGCTAACAGCCGTATCTTTAAATTCGTATGGCGGGTAGTCTGGGGAAGTCGCCAGTGTTAAAGTCTTGTTGGCTTGGGCGTAACTGGCGATCGCAATTAAGCAAAAGGCGATCGCCGCCGCCAGCATTGATTTTAATTTTAAACGTTTCATATCGAACATTGTCCTAAAAAATCCCCGCGCCACCAAAACATACCACAAATCGGAATCAAGTCACCTTTGTAAAGAAAGATATATTCCTGGACGCACGGGTTTCCAGAAACCGGGTTTGATGGACAAACCAACTGCATACTTAGCTTTTAACAAGGGTAACAAACCCGGTTATAAAGGTATTAATTAATGCGCCCAGGGCTAAAGATAGCTAATTGTCCCACTAACTTATACTTAAAAAATGCTCAAAAAGAACATTGTTTAACATTTTATAAAGTAAAGCTTGTCCGCACAACTCCCACCAATGTTGTACCGTTGTCCAAGTTGCGAATCGCTCCTTTGCTAAGCTGTTGTGCATCTAATTTGAAAGTCAATTTTTATACACTTATTGTGGAACTGGTAGGAGATCCCGTCTCTGGATTCAATTGGGAGCATCGCACTTTTCATCGCTCCTACCTGCAAGGAATCAGCATTCACCATACCTGTACCGCCATAGAGTACGATCGCGCCGCCACATTAATCACACAATATACTCCCAACCCAGAACAGCGAGAAGCCCTTTTACAAATCCTTCAGTTTCGCCCAACCGAGGATGCTTACTACCAAGTCACTTACCGAGTGACAGACTACAACCCGCGCTCGGTGGTTGCGCGCTTTAGGTTCAGAAGTCGAAATTCTGCTACCTTGGGACTTGCGACAGAAAATGGCCGTAGAAATCCAAAAAACTGCCAACTTGTACAAATAGTCTTTTGCTCGATAATTATCAAAACTATTGTGGAAAACTTGCCCTTTTCTGTGGAAAACCCCCTTTTTCCTGTGGAAAACTAGCACTAAATTAAGTGCGATCGCTTTAATTCCATTGATAGCATTTAAAAAAATAGAGGAATTGCGATCGCAAAAACCGCCTTCCTCCTTCATCCCTCAAGCTGCTGTTTGCTAGAGATACAGCCTACATTTTTCCTCCTTCCCGCTTCCTCTTTCCTTCTTCCTTTTCTTCAGAATCGTAGCTAATTTGGTCGGACTCGTAAGCCGGCGGCTCAACGTGAATTAAGATGCGTACAGGGCTGAAACGTTCTTCCAAACGGGCTTCTACTTCTTCTGTAATCCGGTGAGCTGTTTCTACATCAACAGCATCGACGATCGCGTGCATTTCAATAAACACTTGACGCCCGATCGAGCCGCGGGAGGCGATCGAGTGACAGTTAACTACGCCGGGCACATCCATTGCGATCGCGTGAATAACTTCCGGTGCGATCGCCATTTCATCCACCAACCAAGGCAGATTTTCCCTTAAAACTTTCCAACCGCTGGTAAATACCAAAACAGCCACAGGAAAAGACAAAAACACGTCTAGAGATTGCAATTGAGGCATATTCCAAACCTCTCCTTGCCAAACACCGATCAACCCGCCGATGACCATAATTGTCACCCAAACATCGCTCATCGTGTGCTGAGCGTCAGCCACTAAAATCGCGCTACCGAGACGTTGGCCAACTCTGCGCTCGTAAAAAGTGACAAAAATATTAATCCCCAGTACAATCAGCAAAATCCACAGTTCATTTGGCGATATTTTGACAACTGTGCCACCTTTGAGCAACCTTTCGACAGCGCCGCTGAGAATTTCAAAACAGGCAATTCCCAGAAAAGCAGCAATTCCCAAAGCTCCGAGAGCATCAAATTTTTGGTGTCCGTAGGGATGATCGCGATCGGGCTGCGGATTGGCATAATGATTAGTTACCAATCCTAAAATATTATTAGCGCTGTCCGTGACGCTGTGCAAAGCATCTGCCAGCAAACTGAGCGAACCAGTCAGCCATCCCACGGCTGCTTTAATTGCCATCACCAGCAAATTTAGCAATAAAGTAATTATTAAAACCTTGCGGACTTCGGAACGGTTATCGGCAACCATAAAATCTCCTCGCTCGGCCGTCAAGTTTTCTGGTTTCTAGTTTAAAGCTTATCAAGTCATAACAGGTTAAAAGTATTGCAGAATCTAGCGTGCGACTAGATTTATATTCATTAATTTAGCCTAGCTTCTTGAGACAATTTTTAATTAATAGCAGTTTCGCAGTCCAATTGAGCTGGAATGTACTTCTTTTGGGTTACTATATTTTTTATCATTAACAATAGTATGTTAAATTTCATTGCCCATGTCTCTTTCTCCGCTGACGCTGAATTTAGTCGAAGGTTCTGTCTCCTTTAGCTTTTCCCCGCAAGCCGCGCGGGATTTGCAAAGCGAAATTGCAGCTTTGATGGAAAGCTTGAAAGCTGTAGCCGCCAAAACCGCTGGCGCTAAAGCTTCTCCCCAAAAACCGATGGAATATCGGTATGCAGGAGATGTATTTTTTGAAGTTTTCTGCAACCCGAATATCTGGCCAACTCCTTTTGCGGCGAAAGTGCTGATTACGGTTAGGGACGATCGCGTGCGCGTCACCACCGAAGCCGAACTCAGCCGCCTGCGCGACGATCTCGCTCAGTATATCGAACAAGTCGGTTGATTGAGATGTTGCACCATTGTCAATAGGCCTTTTAGGAACGGGCAAGATGCCCGTTCCACAAAGAGTTAATTTTATTGTGGGGAGTAGGGGTTGGGCTTCTAGCCGGCCCCTGAAAGGCTTATTGAAAGGGGATAACTATCTGCAGGCGACGCCGACCATTCCCACATTGAACCTGCATAATTTTTAGCAGAAAATCCCACATTTGTCAACACACAAGTCAACCATGCAGAGCGAATTCCCCCACTACAATAACTCACAATTTGAGTTGACGGCGAAACTCCTTTTTGCTGCAAAATAGCGACAATTTCCCCGCGACTCAGCAGTTTTCCCTGTTTGTCCATCAACTGTTTGTAGTAGAGGTGAATTGCACCGGGAATGTGGCCGCCCCGCTGTTCTCCGTAAGGCGTTTTACCTGCATATTCTCGCGGCTCTCTGGCGTCGATAATGACTAAATTATCATCTCCCAAAATAGCTTTCAATTCATCCCGCTGAATTTCCCAAGTCGAGCGGCGAGATATTACAAAATCTCCAGTTTTCGGTGGATTGTTTGCAGCTTTTACTCGATTAATTCCAGCTTTGATGAAAGCCCGATATCCTCCATCGACAAAAACGGCTTTTTCGTGTCCCAAAGTCCGCAACATCCAAACAATTCGCCCGTCTTCGCCCCACCCTTTAACCGGATCGGCAACCACTATCACAGCTTTGTCTTGACAAATACCAATTGCTTGCAATTTTTGAGTTAAAACTGTGTTATTTTCGATAATTTTTCCTTTGTGAGGAAAGTCGGAACGCGAAAATTCCTGCCAAGTTACGGGAATAGCTGATGGGAGACGGCAAAACCACTTTAAAATAGGTGCGCGAGCATCTAGTAAAGTAGCTTCTTGTTCCAGTAATTGCTTAGCTAAATCTGCATTTACTATCCTGTTATTTGCTAAATTACCCAGTAAACTCGACATAATTTATTGAGTAACTTTTGCTGTATTAGCACCGCAGGCTAAAACCCCTTTGGTATTAATTGGATTAGCTGGTTTAGTCTGGCCAGGAGCAGCATTTATACACAAGATTGTTTGGGTCTTGTTTCCCACCAAAAAGACTCCCCCCACAAAACTTTTGAGATTAGCTTGCTTCGATACTCCGTAGTTAAATACAGTACCTTTTTTCACCATGCCGATCGAGTAGCTGTAATTGGCTGCGTCAGGTTTAATTTGGAGACCCATATAAACCAATAAATTGGAAACAGAACTTGTAAAACCTGCTTTTTCAGCATAGTAAACTTGCTGAGCTTTATTCATCGAACCCACAAAATTTTTCGCTTGTAATTCCTTAGCTTTAAGCGTTGGTGAAACTTGAGCTTCCGAGACAGAACTGAAAACAACTGGCAGAGTTAGAGATGCGATCGCAACTTTGAGCTGCCAGTTGCGGCTGCTATAAATCCTGCTTAATTTCACAGATGCCAGGTAAAATGAGCGGTTGAGCAACATACAATTAAACTAATTGTTTTGCCTGAAACTGTTTTAATGCCCCAGGAGCAACCGTGCCGTGTTCTGTGATTATTCCCGATATTAACTCCGCCGGAGTTACGTCAAAAGCGGGATTGTAAAACTCGACTCCCACAGGACAAATTCGCGTAGTTCCCACTTGATACATTTCAACTGGATCGCGTTCTTCAATGGGAATTTTGCTGCCGTCGGAAAGTTCAAAATCAATTGTAGATAGAGGCGCAGCGACAAAGAAAGGAACGTTGTGAGCTTTGGCAACAATTGCTAAACTGTAAGTGCCAATTTTATTGGCGGCGTCACCGTTAGCAGCGATTCTGTCTGCACCGACAACTACTGCGTGAATCATGCCGAGTTTCATGCAGTGAGCGGCCATATTATCTGCTATTAATGTGACGGGAATTCCTTCTTGCACGCATTCCCAAGTGGTGAGTTTGGCACCTTGGAGACGGGGCCGAGTTTCGTCTGCAAAAACTCTTCCGAGTCTTCCTTCTCGCCAAGCAGAACGAAATACACCTAAAGCAGTTCCGTAGCCGGCTGTTGCTAATGCACCTGCATTGCAGTGAGTTAGTAAGTTCAATTTTTCGGGTGTAGCTGGCAGAACTTCTAAACCTTTGTCGCCGATATCTTTACAAGTTTGCAAGTCTTCTGCTTGAATGGTTTTGACCATTTCTAACAAACTTTTCTGCACTTGTTCGACGGAACCGCTAGTTTGATTTGCTGTTTTGAGCATTCGCGATATTGCCCAAAACAAATTAACTGCTGTGGGACGAGTGGAACGCAATAAATCCCCAACTTCTTCTAGTTTAACGAGAAATTCTGTGCGATCGCCCGTTTCGATTTCTCGCGCCCCCAAATACATCCCGTAGGCTGCTGCAACCCCGATCGCCGGAGCACCTCGGACTATCATAGTTTTAATCGCCTCAGCCATATCTTCGCAGCGGCTAATTTCGACTACACCGTATTCTTTCGGCAATCGGTTTTGGTCAATTAGCAGAACTCGGTCTTCTTGCCAAGTGACGGGGGAAACAGGGGAGTTTTGAGCGGTCATCTATTTCAATTATGTGAGGGACAAGTTTCTATGATGCCATGAAGGCGACTATTCCCGCCACTTCGATCGACAAAACCCGCCTAATTAAGCGGGTTTTGTAGTTTTCCTAAATACTTTCACTCTTGGGCAACGATCGAACAATCACTCTCCACTTTAGACAGCATATCTGGAAACGCTGATGTGTAGTTCCCATCTTTGTCTACAACCCTGCGGAGTATATATCCATTGTCAGCAGGTCTGCCGAAAAACGAGTTTGTGCGATGCCAGATATCTCCATTCGGAGTGTTCGGATCTCGATCGATCAAAAAATCTACCAGCCACGGCGGCACACACCATCCAAACACTATCGGCGTAATGTGTCCGTGCTGCAAACTTGCATCCGAGAATCGGAACAAGTAACTGAAGCGAGAAAATTTGACAAAATAAAGTAACATCCGTCCCGCCATTGATGAATGAAATGTCCAGATAACAGGGTCAAAAACGCGCAGCAATAACGTCCGTTCGTCAGCATTCCAGTCTGAACTGTACATCGTCAGACAATCGTCTGGTAAAACATTCCCGTCCATAAAAAAGATACCTTGCAGGACTTCAGGTAACTCCGCTGGATGTTTTACTTTCATCCAATTCGCAATGTCTTTTAGTTGCTTTTGTTCGATTAACATGGTATTATTTATCCTCAATAGTTGTGTTTTGGTTTCCGATTAGATACCCCCTTGATTTCTTAGTCGATCGATAAATAGTTTATGTGGCGTGCGGTTTCAACTCACATCTTGCATCATTCTCAATAAGGCTTTTATGTGCGGGCTTTCTGGCCCACCCCACAAGCAATTAATTCTTTGTGGAACAGGCAAGATGCCTGTTCTTGACAATGGTGCAATATCTCAGTTTCAACCGCTGTCCGATCGAGCTTTTGGATTAATTACCCGTGCAAGTTAGGCTCGATCGGATCGGCGCACTTTGCCTACCGTACTCACGACATCCACCAGCATCTTGAGTGCGATGTCTTTACCGGGACAAATCCGTCCCGCACTCCGATCGCCCACAGAATGAAAACCCATATGAAAAGGGCACAGATTCTCCCGCTTAGCGTTGAATTCGTATACCGTAGAACCCCAGAAACCCTCGTCTAGCAGCCCCAAACTGAGCGGTATCAGTACCTTGGTTCCGGCGGGGAAAGTGCGCTCTTGGCCCGCTACCGTTGCGGTGAAAGGCTCTGTCGCGACTCGGTGCGTGGCGCTGACGGGGGCCCAGAGGCGGGCGCATTCGAGGAGGAAAAGCTCGATCGACTGGCGATCGTCCAAATCGAGCCGATCCCAAAAATCAGTCGGGTTAATTTCGGCCGTCTGCTGTCCTTTATAGGCGGGGAGAGGGCGGTATCCCATTGCCGTGTAGCCTAGGTGCAAGGGGCCTTGCAGTCCCGCTATGCCCATAATTGATGTCATCAGCTTTGCCAATTCCCGCTTAGTCATGCCGTTGTTTTCCGAGCTCTCCTCGAAGTTGGCTAAGGCTGGCGAATTTTCATAGATAGTCGCTGCACGCTCGATTAGAGCGGACAAATCCCCGTGTCCAAACAGGTTCAGGCTTTGCAGCAGGTTGCCGATGACGGCGAAGTAGTGCAGCGGGCTTTGGCGAGTGTAATGCAATTCGGTGAGAAGTTCGATCGACTCTGAATCGTCTGGATTAATCCCAAAGATGACGTAGTGCAGATATCGGACTAAAAATCCCATCCAACCCCGCTTGACATCGGTAAAAAACGCTCCCCCCGCACCGTGCGACATCTGGGCATAATCTGCGCCTAGCCTCAGCAGCAACCGTCTGCTGATTTCGTCCCCCTGGCGATCCGTTGTGGCACTGTTGAACAGATATTTCTGCATACAGCTTCGGAATGCTGCGTGGTTGCTGCTACCGTCAGTGGCGCGATCGGACAAAGACAGCAGGAAAAGGTTTCTGCCGCCGACATCTTGGTTGGGCGCGCTATCGGGTTCGAGTACAGAAGTACCCAGCCGCCAGCCGCGCGCCTGGGGCGATGTGAGTGCTTTTTCCAGGGTGTCAAACTCTCCCATCACGACTTGCCCCGCGCAGCAAAAGTTGGCTCCGAAAGCCAGCCGTTTTATCTGCAAATAGGTGGGTTCGTTGGCAATCAAACCCTCGATGAGGGCGATCGCGGGTAGCATCGTTTTGCTGAGAGTTTCTTCCGGGTTTTGCAAAACCCAAGCCTGAAACTCATTCAGTGCCGGGTTCATCAGCGATGAGAAAATAGTATCTAAATTTAGGTTCATCATAATTCCTCCGAGAATGCTTCGCCCTAACGCGCTTTGCAGTTAGCAGCAAGAGGGTATTGAGCGGCAATTGAGCGGGATTCAATACCCCCAAAATTACCAAAATCAGTACGTATAGCTCTAGCCATGTTTATTTGCGAACGCAGTGGCAATATAGATATAGTTGTACTGAATATATCTGCGCCCAAGTCTAGCCTTGTCCCGGAGATTGAGTGGAATTTTTAACAATTTCTGGTAAGTATATCTACTTTCTGTCTCTCAAGCTTCTCAAGTATTAGCCCCAATCCCTGAGAGTCGCACCTAACCGTAGATATTTACAGGAACTCGCTCCTACAAAATACTATGGTTTTGTTTGTGCTGATATATTTACATATAATATTTTAGGCTTCTGTATGCTTCTGAATTTAATTTAATAAATTCAGAGAATTACAGCATATTCGGTGGTTGATGAAGTACAGTAGCCGCTATATTTATGTTGTGTGATTTTAATAGGGAATGAGAATTAAATAACTTCCACTCTTGAAAGTGGGATGGGCGTCCAAAAAGGACGGGCCCGACGCCCATCCCACAATAACAATTAAAATTGTAAGTTATTTAATTCGCTATCCTATGTAGGGTACGGATCTGCGACCTTTTAAATAGAACTTGCAGATTGACGAGTGGCGACGCACGGATGCTTACTACAAGATTGTGTGTACTAAGCTGTTCGGCATTTAAAGGACTTGCGTAAGGTGCGTCAGCATCTAAGGTTTTCCGTTTCAGCGTAAGGGTTCGCGAATGACGCACCCTACTAGCCTCGTTACTGGTTGAAATGCTCCACAGCTTAGATATACATGGAATATGCTGTAATTACTGACTATTATTAAATAATAGAGCTAAAAACCCCAAATTCCCAAGCCCCAATCTTTCAATTCTTAAATGGTTCAATTCTTCTATCAATTGAAATTCCCAATCCACAATTATTCAATTATTCAGTTCTTTAATCTTTAATCTCAAATAAAATGAAATCCCCAATCCCCAATTCTTCAATTCTTTAATCTCAAATCCCCAATCCCCAATCTAAAATCTAAAATCTAAAATCTAAAATCAATTGACGCCCGCTAAAGTTTCCCAGCAGTACAAAAGCACTTTACAGGAAACCCGCAGGCGTCAAAATCAAGCAAACTTAAATCTTAGAAAAGACCCAGTGTGAAAGATTTGTCGATCGGGAAAATAGCACCAATACCCAACCACAGAGTTACCGCAGTTCCCAACAGGAAAACAGTAGTAGCAACAGGGCGGCGGAACGGATTTTGGAACTTGTTAACATTCTCGATGAACGGAATCAAAATCAAGCCAACGGGAACACCGGCCATGCAAGCAATACCCAACAATTTGTTAGGCAAAACGCGCAGGAGTTGGAACACAGGCCACAAATACCATTCCGGCAGAATTTCCAGCGGAGTAGCAAAAGGATTAGCAGCTTCCCCAACCAAAGCCGGGTCTAGTACAGCCAAACCCACGCACAGAGAAATCGTTCCCATGATGACTATAGGGAAAACGTAGAGCAAGTCATTAGGCCAAGCTGGTTCGCCGTAATAGTTGTGACCCATGCCCTTAGCGAGCTTAGCGCGGAGGGCGGGATCGCTCAAATCTGGTTTTTTGATAATAGACATAGTGAGAGTGTTCTCCTTTTAGTTTTACCCGGGGCTGCCATTCCGCTGTATTCGTTAGTTTGAATCAGCGGCGCGATCGCAGGAAGTATTAGCCGTAAATAAATATCATGAGTGATGAATTCTGAATTTTCAACTCACAATTGGGCGGGGGGGCAAAAAAATACCGCCCCCAAAACTCAAAACTTACAACGGGCCAGAGATACCTTGCTTGCGAATCATCAAGAAGTGAGCCAGCATGAACACTACAATCAGCCAAGGCAACACAAAAGTGTGCAAGCTGTAGTAGCGAGTCAAAGTGCCTTGACCGACGCTGACACCGCCACGCAGCAGTTCAACCATCAAAGAACCGACAAACGGGATAGCTTCGGGGACGCCGGAAACGATTTTAACTGCCCAGTAACCAATTTGATCCCAAGGCAGCGAATAGCCGGTCACGCCGAAAGAAACAGTGATGACTGCCAAGATTACTCCTGTCACCCAGGTTAACTCGCGGGGCTTTTTGAAGCCGCCGGTCAGATAAACCCGGAAGATGTGCAAAATCATCATCAGCACCATCATGCTGGCAGACCAGCGGTGGATGGAGCGGATCAGCCAGCCGAAGTTGACTTCAGTCATCAGGTATTGCACTGAAGAAAAAGCTTCTGCTACCGTGGGACGGTAATAGAAAGTCATGGCGAATCCGGTGGCAAACTGGATCAGAAAGCAAACTAAAGTAATTCCGCCCAAGCAGTAGAAAATATTGACGTGCGGGGGTACGTACTTTGTAGTGATGTCATCGGCGAGCGCCTGAATTTCCAGGCGTTCCTCAAACCACTGGTAGGTTTTTGAGTCGGTGATTTGTTTAGAAAACATGGAGCCAGAATTCCTAAAAGAATATTGCTGTGGTTGAGGTTCAGGGCAGCAGCCACAAGGTTTTTTGTCGCCCCGCGCCTCGCAGCTTGCTTTTACTAGCAAATGCCTGAGGCTATTTTTTAAATTTGGAGCTGACGAAAGGAACTCTCTTGTGCGATCGCCTGCAAGCCCTGGGAAACTAAGCGGTGGCTTGTCCCTACTCGCTGGCGTTACCCGATCGAATTCCAGACTGTGATAAAAAATGTAACATAATTGCCGTGCAATTTTCACGCGCCCGATCGCTTTTTGGACACTTAAAAGGCTTTTTTCGGAATCTCAACATCCGCCCAAGCTGCTATGGGGGGAAGGCTGAGCTACAGAAAGCAGTCCGAGCCGGAAATCGGTTTGCCGGGAGAGCCCAAATTTCATCTCGATCGCAAAACTTTACCTTTTGGCCCCAAACGCCCTCACGGTCGATCGAGTAGCCCGATCCGGTTCGATCGTACAATCGAATCTTGTTTTGCAGTCAGGACTGCAGTCCTTTCTAACAAAATCTGCTGGCTGCAACCTGCGTATTTCCGTAAAAAAAGTCGGTGATTGGCCCCATCCGCAAAGTTTGATCACAATTGAAAAGAAAGCAAACTTTCCAGAAAAACTGGCAGTATTGGCGAGAAAGGAGTGGGAAGTGGCGGTATCGGAAAGGGAATTTCCGGCAGAGACGGGAAGGATGGAAAGTCTCGCGATGGCGGTGTAAAACCTGTCGAAACGATCGCGCAATCGGATAGACTCACATCTGTAACATTTTTAACGTCGGCGATTAAATCCGATCCGACCAATATCCGAGTTCCCCGTGTGATACCGTCATCATAAGATTCAAATCGGTAAGAGAAGAAGCGAGGGCCGTCACGATCTTGTACGAAGCCAACAACTTGAATTTTGTCACCTTCGACCCGGTTAAAATCCTCAATAACGGCATAGGCATTATCACCGCTATAGAAAAGGTAAGGACGGGCATTTGACGAACCGAGAACAAAGATGTCAGCATCACTTTGCCCGATCAAATAATCGATTTGTGCTACTGTTGAGGAAAAGCCGTAACCCGATATGATGTCATTACCCGGCCCGCCAATCAGGGTATCGCTGCCTTGATTTCCCTCAAGCAAATCGTCTCCTGTATTGGCGTTAATGTAGTCATTATCTAAGTCACCTATTACAGTGTCGTTCCCACTTTCTCCAAACAGGCGATCGTTACCTTTGCCGCCCGTTAAAAAGTCGTTGTTGCTGCCACCAAACAAGCGATCGTCTCCATCTCCTCCGATCGCCGTATCATTGCCTTGACCGCCGTTAAGACAGTCATTGCCAGCCCCTCCCAAGATACTGTCGTTATTGTCTTCCCCTCTGATTAAATCCGCGCCTTCGCCACCCTCAAGAAGATCGTTCCCGGCACCTCCTTCAAGTTTGTCATTGCCTTCGCCACCGCTGAGACTGTCGTTACCAGAGTAGGCCAAAAGGCGATCGTTACCGACTCCACCTGCGAGACTATCATTTCCTACTCCGCCATCTAAAGTGTCATTACCACCCAAACCAAATAGAGTATCATTGCCTCCCAGCCCGCACAGCGAATCATCGCCAATTCCACCGGATAGCAAATTATCGAAATTGTCACCGCATATAACTACCATAAAATTGTCCTCCTGAAAACTATTTCACAATTACAGTCACTCAATTTTAGATTTTGGATTTTAGATTTTGGATTGTTCCCCTCCCTGCAATTTTAAATTTTAAATTTTGAATTTGGTAATGACTTTAGTCCTGATATCAAATCTGTTAGCATCGGATTTATTCCTATCTCTCTTTTATTCATCTGCGTTAATCAGCGTCAATCCCTTGTCCGGGGCGGTTAATACATTCTCTTTTTTTAACCGCAGATTAGGGCAGATAAACACAGATTAACGCAGATGAATTAGAGCGATTCAGGTTGCATCATCCGTGATTGTTGAACAAATATTAGGGACACACAATTTGCCTGTTCCTAATATTTTAACTGAAATCATTGATGCTAATTTGGTTAGCTGTCACGCCATTGAGCGCAGCTAAAAATTCCCCGGTTGCTGTCAAGCTGATTAAGGTTGCACTGTTGCTGGGAATAATAGAAAGTTGCGAGACGGTTAAATTTTCGGCAAGTACGAAGAAGTCGATGCCTGGTTCAAAATCAAAAATGATATCGCTGCCAGAATTGGCTGAAATTAAGAAGCGATCGCTCCCATTTCCTCCTATCAAACTGTCATCGCCGTTTTCACCGCTGAGAAAATCAGATCCGTTACCGCCCAGCAGAATATCGCTAGCTTGACCGCCGTAAAGACTGTCATTGCCTTCCCCTCCACTCAAGCTATCTTGACCGCGATTTCCAAATAGGATATCTTCCCCATTATTGCCGAACAAATTATCGCTTTCTTTGCCGCCGTAAACAGTGTCATTGCCGTCGCCACCGTCGAGGGAATCGTTGCCTTGATTGCCGTGTATCCAGTCGTTGCCGCCAACACCGCTGAGAGTATCATTGCCGCGTTTGCCGGCGATTGTATCGCTGCCGCTGTCGCCGGAGAGGTTATCGTCGCCGTCAGTTCCGGTGAGATTGGAGTTAGCTGCGATCGCATCTATTTCTCCTTCAATCACCGCAACGGCAGGTGTATCGGGCAATGTGGTTTGTTGAATTTTGGTATCTAAGGCAGTACCAGTATTTTCGGCAATAACTTGGGCGATCGATTTCGTACCTGTACCGACTGCTTTTAAGTCTGCAGAGGTTTCGCCTAGGGCTACTTTTTGCACGCGGGCAACTTCTCGGTTAACTGAAGCTGTTGCAGTGTTGGATACAACTCGGTCAACGCGCTGATTTGCTTCGGCCATTACCTTAGCTGCATCCGGGGCAATTTGCAACAATTGCTGGGTGTTTAAATCCGAGTCAAATTGTTGGGCTGCTGTGGCGGCGCGATCGACAATTGTTGCTAACTGGTTGGGATCGCTGAGATTGAAAGTTGTCCCCGATTGAATTTGTTGAACGATCGCACTTACAACTGCTTTTACGGTGTCGGTATTGTCCAGAATCGACGCACCGTCTATTAAAGCAGCAGTTTGGGTAATGACGTTTTGTACCTTGACCATTGCAGTCAAAGTTTCTACTCCACCCGCGATCGCGTTTTCGGTAGCTGCGATCGGATCTAAACCCGTTATGTCAACATTAGCGGGAATGGAAAGTGAAGATTTGACGAGAGATTCGGCGCGATCGCTGTCAATTCCTCTGTCAATTAAATTCGCTACTAAAGTGGTTAACAAGGTGACAACAGTAGCGTAAGGCGGGGCAGTGACAGGCGTTTCCAAAGGCAAACCAGTTGCTGTATCAATGCCGCCGAAAGCAACTATATTGCCTTCCTCTGGATCGAGTTCGCCGTTGCGATTTTTGTCAAAAATTTCCAAGGAAATATCGAGTTCGTATTCACCTTTTGGGCCAGTTGTTGCAGAGGGTTCGCTAGCATCAGGTTCGCCATTTTTGTTAGCGTCTAAGAAAACTGTAGCCCCAGCGATGTAGCCGTCAATAACAGAACCTCGACCTCGATTATAAAGATCGAAAAATGCTATATCCGATGCACCATCAGCATCCCTTGCTGTTACTCGAATCCAGTAGTTGCGATTGCGCTGCAAGCTATCATCAACCCTGAAAGTACGGCTAGCCGGATCGAAACTCATGCCAGTTGGTAAGGGGCTAATGCGACTCCAACTTGTCGGAAGTGGCGATCGTCCTCCGCTGACATTTCGCCACTCAAAGTTGGTGACATTTTCATACCAATCTGCTGTATAAGTTAAGGTATCGCCCCGATCGGGATCGATGAAAGTGTCGTTTTGAAAAGTAAACTGCAATTGAGGACTCGAACCCGGTTGCAAACTCAAACCTTGTTCCCGGAACGGAATATTTAAGAATGGCGGACGGTTGACAGGATTGAGAACATTGCGAAGATTTAAACGTCCTCCGCTAACAGTTCTGCCTGCGAGAGAAGGCAACGGGTCAACTGTTGAGAGGATAGAGTTTCTTAGTTGGGCGACAGTCAAGGTTGGATCTTGGGCTAACAGCAACGCCGCCGCACCTGCTACGTGGGGTGCTGCCATTGAAGTTCCGTCAGAGAAACCGTAGTTATTACCGGGAACTGTACTCAAAATGCTTCTTCCGGGTGCACCTAAGTCTACGGTACTAGCTCCAAAATTGGAGAAAAATGCTAGTTGGTCATTGCGATCTGTTGCTGCAACTGAAATAACATTGGGAAGGTCATAGTTAGCTGGGTAAGAAGGTGTGATGTCATTATTAGAGCTGCTATTACCTGCTGCTGCGACAAAGAGAACTCCTGCACTGTTAGCTTCACTGATAGCGTCAAATAAAGCTCTAGAGTTAGGTACTCTCCAACTAGCATTAATGACATCTGCACCCTTAGTGGTAGCGTAACGAATCCCTCTGGTGATAGAGACTAAATCTGGTCCTATGCGACTGCCAATCTTCAAAGGCATCAAACTAACATTATGGTTAATTCCAGTAACGCCAATGCGGTTATTACCAGTTGCACCAATGGTTCCAGCAACGTGGGTTCCGTGACCGAGATCGTCACTTGGATCGTTGTCGTTGTTATAAAGGTCGTAGCCGCGAACATCGTCTGTGTAGCCGTTACCGTCGTTGTCAATACCATCGCCAGGAATTTCTCCTGAGTTAGTCCAAATATTGGCTATTAAATCTTCATGGTTGTAGTCTACGCCACTATCCGTAACTGCAACAATTATCCTTCTGTCACCTGTTTGACTATCCCAAGCTTCCGAGGCATCGATATCAGCATCTGATGTGCCTCCCTCTAATCCAGTATTATTTAAACCCCACAGTTCGCTAAATCTGGTATCGTTTGGTATGAAATCATAGGAACCTTGGTAATTCAGTTCTACTGCCTCTACGTTGGGATCTCGAGCTAAGTTTTCTTGAATTTGCAGCAAATCTAATTCTGAAGAAAATTTGACAATTCGCCACCGATCTAATGGACTGGGTGTGAAGTCAAATTGGGAGCTTGATGGTACTAGGTTTTCTAGCGCTATCTCTCCATTAGCTTGAAAATTGCCTAGAAAATCATTGCTTGCACCGGGTCTCAGTTTCACTAAAAGTTCGCCTGGTTTGTATTGTGAACCAGTGACTGGATCGATTGGTGGCAATTGACCGCCGTTATCATTCGATCGATCGTTATCAATAGAGACCGCGATCGCATCTGCTGCATTTAAACCGGAATAATTGCGATCGTTGCTGACAGCAGGTTGGGTAACAATCCTGTAAGTTTGATCGCCGTCAACAACCTTGTCATCAACACCAGTTACCGTCACCGTTTGCGTTTGATTCCAATTAGCCAAGTTGAAGTTCAGCGATGGTGGAGAAATTATGCCTTCTACTGGATTGGAACTTTCTAAATCAATTCTGACATCAGCAGTTGGCGGAGTATTTAGTTTGACTGTAAATGTTGCTTTACCTCCCGCTTCTGTGGTGACTAATCCTGATGTCGGATCGACAGTAATGCCAGCAGGTATCGTCGGCGGCATGATTACTGGCGGTAGTGGAGTTGGCGTTGGTGGAGTTGGAGTTGGTGTTGGTGTTGGCGGTGTTGGTGGAGTTGGTGTTGGTGGAGTTGGTGTTGGTGTTGGTGTTGGCGGTGTTGGTGGAGTTGGTGTTGGTGGAGTTGGTGTTGGTGTGGGTGTTGGTGGAGTGGGTGTTGGTGTTGGCGGTGTTGGTGTGGGTGTTGGTGGAGTTGGTGTTGGTGTTGGCGGAGTTGGCGGAGTTGGTGTTGGCGGAGTTGGTGTTGGTGTTGGCGGAGTTGGCGGAGTTGGTGTCGGTGGTGTTGGCGGAGTTGGTGTTGGCGGTGTTGGTGTTGGCGTAGTTTCGTTATCAGTAATGGCGACAGTAACAGGCCCGATCGCAATTCCGCTATATTTAACGTCGGTACTTGTTACCGCGTGATTGATTGTGCCTGTGTGAGTACCTTCTACAACTGTGTCATCCGTCGCAATCACAGTCACAGTTTGGGCAATATTCCAATTAGTAGCGTCGAAACTAATGGGGGCGAGCGCACTTATTTGATTCCCGCCGTCAAAGCTGACTGTTACGGGCGCTGTGGGCCGCGAATTTAGCTGAAGTTTATAACTTCCCGTTGCACCGCCTTCGGCTGCTGCGGTACTGGCCGGATTAACGGTAACGCCGACTGTATCGCTGTCGCTGTTAGTAACGCTGACATCCGAGGGATTGAAATTGCTGTATTTGCTGTCTGTACTAACAGCAGCCTCAGTGACAATAGTGTAAGCAATATCGCCGTCAGCGATATTGTCGCCAACACCTGTCACGGTTACTGTCTGCGCCTGATTCCAGTTATTAGGAGTGAAACTTAAGCTATTAGTAGAAACTGTTCCTTCAGCGGGATTGGAACTGCTTAAAGCGACAGTAACAGGTGCCGTAGGTTGAGTGTTGAGGACAACACTGAAATTAGCCGTACCTCCGGCTTCTGTTGTCGTTAATCCTGCTGTGGGATTAACGGTAATGCCGGGAGTTTCGTTATCGCTATTCGTAACGCTGACATCGGCAGAATTGAAATTGCTGTAATTGCTGTCTGTACTAACAGCCTCAGCGGTGAAAATATTGTAAGTTTGATTGCCGTCAGCAATATTGTCGTCAACGCCTGTTACTGTTACAGTTTGCGGCGCACTCCAATTGGCGGGAGTGAATGTCAGGGAGGGTGTAGAAACTGTTCCCTCGGCAACATTGGAACTGCTTAAGCCAACAGTCACGTTAGCAGTTGGTTGAGAGTTGAGTCGGACAGTAAATGTTGCTGTTCCTCCTGCTTCTGTTGTCGTTAATCCGCTATTGGGATTGACTAAAATTCCAGCAGTGTCGTCATTAGTAATAGTAGTTGTAGCAGTAGCAGTTGTAATTGTTGGAGTCGGGCCTGGTGCGATCGGATTTGATAACGTGACACTAATAGTTTCATCCGGTTCGATCGCACTGTCGCCCAAAACGTCCAAAGTAATCGTTTTCGATGTCTCGCCCGCAGCAAAATTAACCGTACCGTTAACGTCTGTTGCCCCGGAAGTGCCGCCGATATTGTTGTAATCGCTGCCGTTGGTAGCTGTCCCGGCGATCGCATAATTGACGCTGCTGGCTGCACCTATACCGCCGCTGCGAGTAACGGTAAAAGTAACGGATACAGTTCCCGTATTGCCTTCAGCTACCGCAGCTACAGCGGCGGCAACAGCATAAGAAACAGTGCCGTTACTGGGAATAGTTAGGGTCGCTTGATTTGTCGTACCTGCAATGCCACCTGCGATCGTACCAAAGTTGAGAATGACTGTTTCTGCATTCTCAGCGATATTGTCAGGTTTAATAGTGACTGCAATATTTTGTTCTGTACTCGTTCCGCCTGCGGGGAAAGTTAGGGAAGTTGGCGATAGGGTGTAGTCAGAATTTTGGGTAGCGCTGCTGTTGGTATCGCTGACAATTGGTACAATTACATCAGCAAAAGGAGTACCGCCGCTGATAGTAACGGGGATATTAACGACTGTATCTGCATCCCCTTCAGTCCCGCTGAAAGTAGCCGTACCGAAATTGATTGTGTTCGGTGAATTCAAGAGAACTGAAACATTATTAGAACCTCTGTTAGCAACTGCGATATCGAGTCTGTCGTCCGCATTGAAATTTGCGATCGCCAGAGAACTCGGATTTGTGCCGACGCTAAAGTTAGTCGCACTGCTAAAACCGCCACTTCCATTTCCCGCCAAAATTGAAACGTTATTAGAACCGCTGTTGCTAACCGCTAAATCTTGTCTGCTGTCGCCATTAAAATCGCCAATCTTAATCGCACTTGGATTTAAGCCAACATTAATATTGGTCGGATTGCCAAAGCTGCCATTTTCTGTTCCAAATAAAATTGAGATGCTGTTAGAACCGCTGTTGGCGACTGCGATATCGAGAAAATTGTCACCGTTCAAGTCTCCGACTGCGATCGCACTCGGACTTTGACCGACATTAATATTAGTCGGATTGCCAAAAATACCTTGACCATTTGCCGATAATATGGTAATATTATTAGAATTTTGGTTGGCTACGGCGATATCGAGAAAATTGTCGCCGTTCAAATCTCCCGCAGCGATCGCGCTAGGGCTTTGCCCAACATTCACAGTAACAGGAGTGGCAAAACCGCCTTGTCCCGTTCCCAAATAAATGCCAACATTGCCTTCAGGTACAAAACCATTGCCGCTGGATTGAGTAATGGCAATGTCGAGTAAATCATCAGCATTAAAATTGCCGACAGCGATCGCGCTAGGATTTTCGATGGCAGTCAAAAATGCCGGGTTGTTAAAGTTGCCGTTACCCGATCCTAAAAAGATATAAATGCTGCTAAATTCGACACCTTGTGCGGAAGTTATCGCTAAGTCGGAAAAGTTATCGCCGTTAAAATTGCCAACGGCGATCGCGGTTTGCCCCAATACCGAAGTCAAATCAGTTCCAGCGTTAAATCCTCCTTGACCGTTTCCCAGTAAAATAGAAACCCTATTGGTGGTGGGGTTAGCAACAGCTAAATCTAAGATGCCATCGGTATTGAAATCGCCAGTCGCAACAAAGGATGGACTGGTTCCCGCATTAAAGTTACCACCAGAACTAAACGTATTGAGAACGTGGCCGTAAGCTGCGATCGCTTCTGGCCCAAATGCAATGGCAGCTTTAATTGTCCCCGCTGTCACTGTTAATTCCCAATCGCCGCCTTTTGCCGCACAACCTGTCAGATTCTCCGAAGCAGCAACACTTGCCCCTGTTAGTTGACTCAGGCTGTTTACAAATGCTTGGCCTATATTTCCTTGGCCAACATTGCAGCCGTAGAGGAGAATTTCAGCATTTGGTGTCAGGGATTGCGCCCATGCTTGGACTGCTGCTGCGTAATTACCCGCGCGAGCGCTCAAATTTTTCCAACTCAATTCAACGTTCCCCAGTTGCAAACAACCGGGTTGCCCGTGGGCAATAATGTGAATTATTGAAAATTTCTCTCCCTGCAAAGCTTCGGCAATTTGTTCCAGGCTGTTGCGGTTTGACTCTAATTGAATTACCTCGGTTTCAGGGATAACGCCGTCGATTAAGATTTGAGGGTCGGGGACGGCAGCATCGATAAATGCGATCGCTTTTGAGGACAGTGGTGTTAGTGAGTTTAACATGACACACCTGCTAAAATTAAAATAAAATATTAGGATATCCTATGACTTATGTTTTTGTTTAGCAGCTATCCAAAAAATATTTGTTTTTCCCACTTTCGTTATCAAAATTCATATAAGTTTTGATAACTTAACCAACGATACAATCATTAATTTTTAACGTATCGATAATGTAGGGATGCCACTAAATTTTGTTGCATCCAGACAGACACTCCTGGAGGCACTGCGAGGCTCACAAACCGAATTTTTTACCGAATCTGCGCGTGATAAGCTGTTCTACATTTAAATTGTCTGTTAAAAAACAATCAAATTCTTGTGGGGAGTAGGGGCCCTAGCGTCCCGCCCGCCCTCAACATACAATTTAACTGCGCGACAGCTTAACGAAGTAATTTCGTACATCAAACCCGGTTTGTCAACTCCGATGCGTCCAAGACTAATCGAGATAGTCAGGAGGTGCTTTAGTATCTATGCGGAGAGTCGAACCAGGTTTACAAGCAATCCCTCGCGGGTCGCGCCAGCCCAGGGCGCAAGCGAATCGCGCTCTATTGCTGAGACGATCGCGCGTAATATCATCGACGACCGATCGATCGCTCATATTTATTTACAAGTGCCAGCGGGACGCTCGCGATCGTTCAAGAGGCGAGTTAAATCTGCAACAGCGTTCCCAGCGTACAAACGTAAAATACATAAAATGTAATACTTACTGGTATTTTACGGAACAATCATGCACAGACGAGTTTTCCAGATTGCTATTGTATTTTTCCTCCAAGTCGTCCTGGTTCTAGGTGGGTGGGCGCAGCCTGCGGCGGCGCTGACTCCTGAACAGCAGCTATTGAGCGAAGCTTGGCGGATTGTCAATCGCTCTTATGTGGACGACAGCTTTAACTCTCAAAACTGGTGGTCGATTCGCCAAAAAGCTGTCAAGGAACCGCTTAACGACAGACAGCAGACTTACACGGCGATTCAGGGGATGCTGGCGAAACTCGACGACCCCTTCACTCGACTGCTAAAACCCGAACAGTACCGCAGCTTGCAGGTCAACACTTCGGGAGAATTGACGGGTGTGGGGCTGCAAATTGCGATCGACCCCCAGACTAATACCCTGACAGTGGTGGCTCCTTTGGCCGGCTCACCGGCGGACAAAGCCGGCATCCAACCTCTCGATCGCATTCTGAAAATTGACGGCACTCCTACCTCAGAATTGAGCCTAGACGAAGCCGCAACTCGAATGCGCGGCCGCATCGGCACTGCTGTTACCCTCACCTTGGGGCGCGAGGGAAGGGACGCTGCTGAGGAAATTGAGCTAGTGCGCGATCGCATTGCTCTGAATCCGGTTTACGCCGAATTGCAGTCGGGGTCGGAAAATTTGCCGGTGGGCTACATTCGCTTGAGTCAATTCAGCGCTAACGCTACTGAGGAAGTCGCTCACGCGATCGACCGCTTGGAAAAACAAGGAGCCGCCGCCTACATTCTCGACCTGCGGAACAACCCGGGCGGACTGTTGCAAGCAGGGATTGAAATTGCCCGCCTGTGGCTCGATTCCGGGACGATCGTCTACACGGTGAACAGACAAGGCATTCTCGGCAGTTTTGAAGCCTCTGGACAAGCCCTAACTAACGATCCGCTGATTGTTTTGGTAAACAAGGGAACTGCCAGTGCTAGCGAAATTTTGGCGGGTGCGCTGCAAGATAACGGCAGAGCTCAACTGGTAGGAGAAAAGACTTTTGGCAAAGGACTGATTCAGTCTCTGTTTGATTTGTCTGACGGTTCTGGGTTGGCCGTGACTGTTGCTAAGTACGAGACACCGAACCATAAAGATATTAACAAGCTGGGGATTTCGCCCGATCGCGTAGTACCTTTGGAACCCATCGCGCGCGATCGAATTGGCACCGCAGCAGACTTGCAATATCAAGCTGCACTGCAACTACTGAAAGAAAAAACCGTGCTGGCAAAGTCAGTATAAGCCGGAGTTTGCAGTTTTGAGATTGCAACAGGTGACAATACGCAGGTCTGTCTGTCTCTGCGTTTGCTTCGCCACGACAGACAAGAACGATCTAAAAAATTTTTTACTTAGGAATGAGAATTAAATAACTTCCACTCTTGAAAGTGGGATGGGCTCTTATAGCCCGTCATGAGTGGACGGGCTATAAGAGCCCATCCCACAATAACAATTAAAATTGTAAGTTATTTAATTCGCGATCCTTAAAAGTGATATCACGTCCGACAGATTCATCTGTCATTCTTCGCTGTGCGAACCAATGACATACAAGAATGATGCACATCGGACGTGATATCAAAACCCAAAACAGCCCTTCCCTTAAGGTTGCGGGGTTGATTCCTCGGCTTCGGGTACATTGGGTTCTTGCAAAATCACCGGACGCTGCTGCGGGTCAGCTTGGTTGCTTTGCTCTTGCATCACAGTTTTAGCAAGATTAGGGTCAAAGTAGCGGTTAAAATCCGATCGCGAGCGATCGACTCGCCCTTGGGTAAGATTGACTTCTGCTTGGATTTCGTGCAATTTTTCTTGCACCGCCCGGTAGTGAGGCCAAAGCTGAAGCAAAGCAGAAGTGGCACAGACTGAAAGTACCATGTTGACTGCCAACTTGACCCCTGTTTCGGCCGCGAGGGTTTGGTGAGGGTAGGAACGCTGGCGGCTGCTGCGACGAGGAGTAACCCGAGGGGATTTTTTTACGGGACGCAGTGGGGTAACGGTGGGTTGAATCGCTTGCATAATTTTTTTTCAAATACCTGAGACTGACGTTTTAGAGTTCAACAGAGCAAATTCTGAGCTTAACGCACACTCACCGCTGTTAGTCAGGGTGCTGACAGCCAAAATTGTTGAGACAAAGGTGACGCCTGAAGACGGAATTTTCCCATAAAAATGCCTGCCCTTGCAGTCTCATCTTGCTGAACACAAACAATCTACTGCACTGGGGCAGCAATTGTCTGTATCTGTAATGCGAGAGATTTAACTGCTCGGGCAGGCGTTTTGCGGTTCGCAACTGGTGTCTGGAAACTATTTGTACAGTTCAGTTGACAGCCGGAAAGCCAAGATTCCGGGAATCAAAGCAATTACGAGCGCTACGTAGACTTGGGTATCTGTTAAAGACATATTCGCAAAACTCCTTTTCGCGGGGACGAGCTTTCACCAATTTGAGACAAATTGGCGCTTTTGGGAATCATTTGTTACAACTTGCAACACAAATGGTGCCTCCGGGGAGGAGTGGCGCAGTGGCGCAGTGACGCAGTGGCGCAGTTTTTGAGTGTGGGAGGGGGAGAATTTTTCCTTGTTTCCTGGGACTGCTTCTTTCGGACGTTGTTCGGACGATCGCCTTCCACAGAACTACCGCGTTAGGTTAAGATTTAAATCAAGGTGACACTAATTTTAAACAGAGCGGGTAATTTGCGCTGCGCTCGACCCTTGCCAATTTTAGGTGCACAAAATAGTTAATGCTAGATCAATTTCTCGACGCTTCACCCAATTTTGGAGTTGACGGCTTTTTATTATTGTTGGTTTTGGTGGCTTTGGAGGCTGTACTTTCGGCTGACAACGCGATCGCCCTGGCGTCTATTTCTAAAGGTTTGGAAGATGCCAAGGATCAGCAAAGAGCTCTCAACTTGGGTTTGATAATTGCTTTTGTACTGCGGATCGCCCTAATTTTAACGGCTACTTGGGTGATCCAATACTGGCAGTTTGAACTGCTGGGTGCTCTTTACCTGCTGTGGCTTGTTTTCCAACATTTTACTTCAGATACAGACTCTGAAGGAGAACATCACGGGCCCAGATTTGCGACTGTGTGGCAAGCAATTCCCATGATTGCTTTTACCGATTTAGCGTTTTCATTGGATAGCGTTACTACTGCGATAGCTGTTTCTGACGACACTTTTATCGTCGTAACAGGCGCTACTATTGGAATTATTGCCCTGCGATTCATGGCCGGGTTGTTCATCCGCTGGCTGGATGAGTTCGTTCACCTAGAAAGTGCTGGTTACATCACAGTTGGGTTCGTGGGAATGCGGTTGTTGGTGAAAGTAATTAATCCCGATTTAGTTCCGCCGCAATGGCTGCTAGTTTCCAGTATCGTCTTGATGTTTGTCTGGGGATTTTCTAAGCGTACTCCTGAGCCAGTCGAGATTGCAAAATCTCTAGAAATGGCTCTGAATCAGCCGGATTCAGAAGTTGCTGTGCCAGAATCGCAAGGACAGAAGTCCGAAATTTAAGATACTTTCATTTGAATAAAATTAGCTTAAATCTGTCAAACCAACCAGATTGAAGGCTGGTCAAAACGTGCAAAAGCCTTTCATCCCGGTGACTTTAGTCCGGGGATGAAAGGCTTTTATTTTTTAATATTGTTCCCTTCAGTAGCCGATCGAACTCATGGGAGTACAATTGAACCTATGGGAAGCCATTTATCAAAATCAGACTCAGCAATGGTTAGGCTGCTGGGATAGTGAGGGGAATTTGTTGCTGATGGGGTTGGCGATCCGGATCTGATTTGATCCTTGGTGGTGGCTGTATTTTGTGAGGCTTTAGGGAAATAAGGCGGGCGAGGGGAAGAGGTTGTAGGCGATCGCATTTCACCTGTCGGTAAAAAATGTAACCTTCCTGTTGAGTGGCTGCAAATAACCTTTTCTACATAGGGCAAGGGTTTTAGATTCTTTTTCGGAGATGTCTATTAGCAATTAGCCATTAGCTATGGCTTAGGCTTACCGACAAAGAAAGCTAAGGGAGAATTATCACCACAAGATAACCGAACTTTAGAACCAATAGGAAAAACATTTCCTGTGGTTGTGAGTGCATATAACTTTTCGCCAGACGGAGTTTTTAAACAATAACGATTTTCTCTACCTAAAAATTGGCGATCGCAAATCACAACAGCCGAATCTTCATCTAAGAATAAACTTAAATCTTCCTGCCGGATCATCAATTCTCCTTCAGTAGAAACATCACAAGGAACTTTGACAAATGAATCTCCTTTAACAGCAAAACAACCTACTTCTGTTTCCCAAAAATCCTGCTTCAGCGATGCAGACACAAAATTAGCCTGAGTCACAAACTCAGCCACAAATCTAGATGCTGGTTCTTGATAAACTTCCTCTGGAGTGCCAAACTGTTCTAATTGGCCTTGACGCATCACCGCTACCCAATCTGAAATCGAAAGTGCTTCTTCGCGATCGTGGGTGACAAATACACCAGAGGTTCCCGTTGCTTTGAGAATCTCGCGGACTTCCTGACGCAATCTTAACCGTACTTGTACATCTAAATTACTCAACGGTTCATCTAGTAAAATAATCGCCGGTCTAGGGGCTAACGCACGGGCCAGGGCGACTCGCTGTTGCTGACCCCCGGATAATTCATGGGGATAACGATTTTCTAATCCTTCTAATCCCACCAACGCTAATGCTTCGGTGACACCTTTCTGAATATTATGCTTTGACTCTTTTCCTTGATGCGTCAAGCCAAAAGCTACATTTTTCGCGACTGTCAAATGGGGGAATAGTGCATAGTCTTGAAACACCATACCAATGTCTCGCTGTTCCGGCGCGACTGACATATTAACACTGGCTACAGTTTTCCCTGCTAGGGCGATCGTCCCTGCTTGTAGCTGTTCAAAACCAGCAATTAACCGCAGCAACGTTGTTTTCCCACAACCCGATGGCCCCAACAACCCCAGTATATCTCCTTGATGTAAGGTCAGGGTGACAGATGCCACCGCCGGTGATGCTGCTTGGGCATACTGTTTGGTTACACCATCTAAATGCAGAATTATCGGTCGAGCCATTATTGCTATAAATAATCAACAACTTACTATTCTACAATATACCAGTTTAGTGAGATTAATTATCATAAAGGCTTGACAAATGTTTACACATACTGATAAAATAGCAGGCTAGACTTTTTACTAGCGATGAAAAATTCCCAAAAATCACTACAGCAAACAGGAATCAGGACAATCCAATGGCGATCGACCTTACGCGGTTTATCCGCTAGTGGGTGGACACTTGCAGTTATCGCTTTAGCATTGCCGATCGCCATACCAGCGATCAGTGTCTTATCCAGTATCTTTTTTGAAGCTAAAGATACATGGCAACATTTAACCGATACAGTTTTAACTCGTTATATCATCAACTCTTTTTGGTTAACGATCGGTGTAGGCTTGGGTGTTGTCGCGATTGGCGTAGGATGTGCGTGGCTAGTAACAATGTGTCGCTTTCGGGCCAGTCGCGTATTTGAATGGGCATTACTGTTACCCTTAGCTGCCCCAGCTTATGTCCTAGCTTATACTTATACAGACTTTTTAGAATTTTCCGGCCCAGTTCAAACTGCTTTGCGTTATATTTTTGGCTGGAGTTATGGAGACTATTGGTTTCCTAACGTGCGATCGCTCCCTGGAGCAATCTTAATGCTAATCTTAGTTTTATATCCCTACGTCTACCTATTAACAAGAGTTGCCTTTTTGGAGCAATCAACTTGTACCCTAGAAGCTAGTAGAATACTGGGCTGCAGTCCTTGGCGGAGTTTTATTACCGTTGCCTTACCAATGGCTAGACCCGCAATTGTTGGAGGTTTAGCACTGGCTTTGATGGAAACTCTCAACGATTATGGCACTGTTCAGTATTTTGGAGTTGATACATTCACTACAGGTATTTATCGAACTTGGTTTGGCATGGGAGAACGAATTGCAGCCAATCAATTAGCTGCGATGCTATTATTATTTGTTCTAGGTTTAATTTTACTAGAACGCTGGTCGCGCAGTCGGACTAAATATTACCAAGCTAGCAGTCGCTATCGCCAACTGCAAACTTATCAACTTAAAGGAATTAGGGAAGTTTTAGCGGTAATGGCTTGTTTCCTGCCACTATTTTTGGGTTTTTTATTGCCAGCAGGTCTTTTACTAAAGTTGACCTTAGCGAATTGGCAAGTAACCTTAGATGAACGCTTTTGGATATTTGCCCGTCACAGTTTAATTTTGGCAACACTGACTGCAATTTTAGCCGTAATTATTGCCTTGATTATGGCTTATGGCTTACGGTTATATCCTAATTTAGGAGTGCAGTTAGGAACGAGAGTTGCGGCAATGGGCTATGCTGTACCTGGTTCTGTCATTGCAGTGGGGATTATGGTTCCCATTGGAAAATTTGACAATCTATTTGATAGTTGGATGCGTGAAAACTGGGGAATTTCTACAGGCTTGTTGTTAAGCGGTACGATCGCAGCTTTGGTATTTGCTTATATAGTTCGGTTCCTAGCTGTTTCTTTAAATGCGGTAGAGTCAAGTTTAAGCAAAATTAAGCCTAATTTAGATGATGCGGCGAGAAGTTTGGGTTACAGTCCGATGCAAACTTTAGTTACAGTTCATACACCAATGATGACCGGAGGTCTACTAACTGCCATGATGTTAGTATTCGTTGATGTAATGAAAGAGTTACCTGCTACTATAATTATTAGACCTTTTAACTTTGATACCTTGGCTGTGCGAACTTATCAACTTGCCTCAGACGAGCGATTGGCTGAAGCTTCGGGCCCAGCATTGGCAATTGTTTTAGTGGGGATGTTACCGGTTATTTTATTAAGTTGGAAAATTGCGCGATCGCGCAAGTCTTCAACAGAGTTAACAGTTGACAGTTGACAGTTGACAGTGAACAGTGAACAGTTGACATTATTCCTTCATAAATCAAGATGATTAATAAAAATTCAGCAATGTTTAACCGCACTACTGGCACAATTTCCTTGTTACTACTTACTATTTTTGTCACCTTTGGATGCCAAAAACAGGTGGCTGGCCCCCTCGAAACATTACAAAAAACTAAGCAATGTCCAGGATGTGACCTGACTGATACCAAGTTAAGTGACATTGATTTAACAAGCGCTAATCTCAATGGTGCTAAGTTGGAAGGTGCAATGCTAGAAAAGGTCAAACTTAATGAAGCCTTACTCGATAGCGTCAATCTCAAAGGTGCAAATTTAAAAGGTGCTTCTCTGGAAAAAGCAGGTTTATTTTCAGCCGATCTCACAAATGCTGATTTGAGTAATGCAAATCTCAAGGGGGCTTTTTTGCGAGGGGCAAAACTGAATAATGCCAATCTTAGTAATGCCGATTTAAGTGAAACTGACTTAAATAGTGCTGATTTGACTGGGGCTAACCTCAAAGGGGCAAACCTGAAAGGCGCTATCATGCCGGATGGTAAAATTAAAAATTAAAGTGGATGGGATTCGGCGGTTGAAACCGCCGAATCACAAAGAGTAGCTTTTTGTTCAAAAAGCCTCTATTTCCATCCGGCGCGATCGGTAATCTTTAAAGCTTCGGGGTTATTTTTCCCAAACACATCAGGGTTGAGAGGGTCAGATTTGAATGTACCAAAACTTGCAACCACAGGATCGATCGCCACACCTGAAATCACAGGGTATTCGTTATTACTCCTAGCAAAAATTAGTTGAGCTTCGCGACTGGCTAAGTGTTCCAAGAATTTGGTCGCGCCTGCTTTGTTACGGGAGGTTTTGACTACACCGCCACCACTAATGTTGACGTGGGTACCGCGATCGCGTTGGTTGGGGAAAAATACACCTACTTTCGCCGCGATCGCCTTTTCTGCTGGATCTTTCGATTTCATTAAGCGAGCTACATAATAGGTATTAACAATGGCAAGATCGCCTACCCCATCAGCAACAGCCTTGATTTGTGCCGTATCATTTCCCTCTGGAGGACGCGCAAAATTAGCCACCAATCCTCGCGCCCAAGCTTCTGTTTTTTGAGCTCCATGAGCTGCTAACATAGCGCCAACCAGAGACTGATTATAGATATTAGTGGACGATCGCACTAAAACTTTGCCTTTCCACCGAGGTTCTGTCAGCGCCTCATAGGTTGACAATTGGGCAGGGTTCACCTTGCTTTTGTTGTAAACAATCACCCGTGCCCGGCGCGATAGACCAAACCAGAAACCTTGAGGATCTCGCAAACTTGCTGGAATTGCCGATGTCAGGACTGTTGAAGAAACAGGTTGCAGAATACCTGCTTGTTTTGCCCGCCACAAACGCCCACCATCCACCGTGATGAAAACATCAGCGGGGCTATTTGCGCCTTCACTTCTGATCCGTTCAATTAGTTGGTCAGCATCCGCCTCAACGAGGTTAACCTTGATCCCAGTTTTTTTGGTGAAGCTTTGGTACAACTCATTATCAGTATCGTAGTGACGTGCTGAATAAAGGTTGAGAGTGCCGGTTTGGGCTGCGACAGGGGCTTTTTTGCTTAGTTCCCCCACGGCCACGACAGCCATTGCTGTACCGCTGGCAAGAAAAATACGCCGAGAAATGCTCATTGTTCTATAATGATAGATTTTTTCATCTGGTAATTGACACGATGGTGTATCTACAGCCATCTACAGTCATTGCTTTACTATATTAATGCAAGTAATTCTTATTTGATGATCGAGAGCGTAACTATTTTATGGCTGACGCACTGCTCCTCAGAAATCCGGTCTCGGTTTCGCTCAACTGGCAATTTTTTTTTACGCAAAGACTTTTTTATAAGCTGTCGGGCATCTTGCGTTGTATTTTTCGGGCGGGCGGGACGCTAGGGCCCCTACTCCCCACAACAATTTCATCTGAGATGTTGCACCATTCTCAATAAGCCTTTTATGAACAGGCTTTTGGGCCTGTGAAGCGAGAAAACTCATTCTTTGTGGGACGGGCCCCAGAGCCCGTTCTTGACAATGGTGCAGCATCTGAGATCCTACGGCTTATTTGTGTCTAATTAGCTCGTAAATTTCCACATAGTCTTTAGCTGGATATTTCCACGAATTGTCACAATTCATGCCTTGAAGCATGAGTTTTTCAAATTCATCATGATAGTCATACCACAATCCGATCGCCCGATCGAGCGCCGACTCCAAAGCGGCGTAGTCGCTTTGGAAAAACACGTAACCGTTGCGTTCTTCAGGTAGGTGGCGGGTGTCGTAATCTCGATCGAACACAGTATTCACCAAACCGCCAACTCCCCGCACCACAGGAACAGTACCGTACCTCAACCCGATCATCTGAGTCAGCCCGCAGGGTTCGTAATTGCTGGGAACCACAATGATATCGCCACCTGCGTAAATTAAGTGCGACAGTTCCTCATTAAAACCTAGTTCTAAATGGCAGTCTGGATTATCATTTAAAAAGTATCTTTCGTGCTGGAAATGCGCGTTAATTCCCGCTTCCGTCGCGGAACCCAAAAGTACGAATTGCGCTCCCTTACTCAGAGAGTAATAAATGGCATGGTGGACTAGATGAACGCCTTTTTGGTCGTCCAAACGACCGATAAAGGTAATAATAGGCTTGTCAGCATCGCGCAGTAACAGCCGATCGCGCAAAGCTTTTTTAGTTTTGGCTTTTCCAGCCAAATCCTCCTGATTGTAGTGGTGAGGAAGATAGCGATCGCTCTCGGGATTCCACACATCGTAATCAATGCCGTTGAGCACCCCGCGAAACTTGTCTTGATACAAGTGCAAAGTGTGGCCCAAACCGTAGCCAAACTCGCCCATATGAGCTTCCCAAGCGTGGTGCGGCGAAACAGTGGTAACAAAGTTCGAGTAAACAATGCCGCCTTTCATAAAGTTGATAGCAAAAGGGTTAAAGTTATCTCGGAGGCGATCGTACTCAAAATAATAATCCTCTCGATTCAAACCCGTTGCATTTAAAATATCGCTACCTCCCATGCCTTGATGTTTGAAATTGTGAATGGTATAGCAGACTCGCTGATTTTCCATCCAATTGTATTTGTAAATTTCAAACAGCATGACTGGCACTAAACCAGTTTGCCAATCATGACAGTGAATCACATCGGGACGCTTGTTGCTTCTGAGCAAAAATTCCAAAGCGGCTTTGCTGAAAAATGCAAACCGCATATTGTCGTCATTGCACCCGTAATAACAGCCGCGATTAAAAAAGTTATCTTGAGAGCGAGGTTCGATGAAAAAACACAACTGCCCGTGCACCCAGCCGCACAAGACATCGCAGAGGATTTCGCCGCCGTACCAAGGCACAGCCAAATCCCGGTATGCCTCGTGAAGTCCCCAAATGTGGTCGTACCTCATGCAGTCGTACTTCGGTAGAATAATCTCGACGCAGTGGCCGGAATTCTGCAACTCCCGACTCAAGCCGTAAACTACGTCGCCCAAACCCCCTGCTTTGATGACGGGGGCGCACTCCGAGGCAATTTGTACAATGTACATTTTTTTTCTCGCTCCTGGATGAATCAAAAAAATATTTTCTTAACATGACAAAGTATATGGTTTCTCGCCAAATAAGCAAGTAGGCCATTGGGAATACAGGGCGATCGGGCTCCCAGAAGCCGAATTTGCGGCGGTTGCGATCGGCGATATCGTTTCGGCATTGCTGCAACTCGATCGCAAATTCCGCAAAACCTAACTCATCTTCTCGCATTTGTCAACTCAATCTTTTGAGTCAAATCGCCATTTGTCTCGTCTAGTTCCGAATAGCGATCGAATAACTCACTCAAAGCTTCTTCTCCAACAATTTCTCCATTACTGACAAACTTCTCTACCTCCACCGAACCATCACTCAAAAATTCAATTTCCCACCGTTCCCCAGGTACAGCTACAATTACCATCAGAGCTTCATCGCGATGATGCGCTAAACTGTAATCGATAGCCTGTTTTTGCAATTTTTGCAAAAATAATATTACTTGGTCAAATCCATTATTTTTCATCTATCAAATCTCCGATCGCTCAACAATTTGCGAACCATCTTAAAGCCTGGGATATTTTCTTCAGCACCTCTTTCTATTTGCTCCCATATCATTTCGCTAAATTCTTCCCAACTTGGCGAATTTGCCGGAAGCTGTGCTTGTTTTATACTACCTTTTTTACCTTTGAGAATCTCAGACACTTTCATGCCTGCAAATTTGTGTGCGATGTTTCTTCCTCCTTATCTTAGGATCGCGAATTAAATAACTTACAATTTTAATTGTTATTGTGGGATGGGCCTGAAAGCCCGTCCACTCATGACGGGCTTTCAGGCCCATCCCACTTTCAACAGTGGAAGTTATTTAATTCTCATTCCTTACATAAATTCCACTCATAATTCTCATACCGCTCGACAAAAATGCAACAACTTATCCCAAACCCATAGCATCATTTTCACATATTAATAATTTACCTTTCCCCTGATAATACCAAACATAACCCTCTCCACCGCCTTTGCCAAAATGACCTAATTTTCGATAATCTTCTTCAATCCCCTTGGTAAATCCTTTAACCAAATCGCAATCAGCTATCAAAGTTTCACCTTGTTTGAGTTCGACAACCTTAGCCGGTGAAGTTGTAGCGGCTATAACAGTAGCTTTTTGCTCGCGCAAAGCTGTAACAGCAATTCTCCACCTACCGTCATTAGAAGCAGCCACTTGTCGGAATTTCAATTTTTTAGCACCGATAACTACATTGTCCGAACAAAACTGAAATATACCATCATCAAACTCCCACTGCTCCGCATCCGAAAGCTCGATCGGCGTATAATGCAGGAAATGCCCTTTTTGTCTCGGTTCCAGTTTCACCGTACCAGTTCCTTGATATACGGGAGCGTTGTAGTCCATTTCCGTAGTCAACGATACCCACATATCTTTTAAACGGTTATCGGTTTTATAAACACCGGAAGTCAATTTTCCCATACACCAATGCAGCGCACCTTTTTGAATAATCGCTCCCGAATTGTTCAAGTGAATTTCCGCTTGCTGAACGAGGGGAATATTCTTAGTGGGATGATAAAACTTGTTCGTTTCTGGATTGATATTATTTTGGATGTACCACAAATCCGTCGGTTCCAAAACCTTGATTTCGTATTTCATAATTTACCTCGCCTATTTACCTGAAATGTGTTAAACATTTTACCCAAGATAATGAGCTTCCGCGCTCCCGGACTTATCTTGTGAAATTTATCTTTTGCAGGCATATTCTGCTACTCTTAAATCTTACAGCTATCTTAGCAATAGCAGACAGCGCCCCTCCCCAATTGTTGAGAAAAATTTATGCCTGCGATCGCACAATCTCCCAATTTACCCATTTTACAAGAAATCAACTCAGGATTACCCAACATTTGCGGCTCCGAAGCGGAAATCAGTGCCGCAGCCAATAGCAACGAACCAATCTTTCTACCTACCACAAATCTGCGCCTGGAAAATATTCAAGCCGGATTCGCCTGCGCGCTACATATGCACCAACCGACAATTCCAGCAGGTGCAAACGGCGAACTGATCTGCAATCTCCAGCATATGTTTGAACATCCCAACCAAGGAGATAACCACAATGCCGGAGTCTTTGCTTGGTGCTATTCTCGCATGGGAGAATTCATCCCCCAACTAATTGCTGAAGGTTGCAATCCGCGAATTATGCTCGACTATTCGGGCAACTTATTGTGGGGATTGCGCCAAATGGGACGCGACGATATCTTTGATAATCTCAAGCGGATTACCTGCGATCCTCAATATCAACCTCACGTAGAATGGCTGGGTACAATGTGGAGTCACGCCGTCATTCCCTCAACTCCAATCCCCGATATCAAGCTCCAAATTCAAGCATGGCAACATCATTTTGCGGCAATTTTTGGCATTGATGCTCTGAAGCGCGTTAAAGGTTTTTCACCCCCAGAAATGCACTTTCCAAATCACCCAGATACACTTTACGAATACATCAAAGCTTTGAAAGAATGCGGCTATCGCTGGCTGATGGTGCAAGAACATTCTGTAGAAAATCCAGACGGTTCGGGATTGTCGCAAGACCAAAAATATATTCCCAACCGTTTGGTTGCCCGCAATTCTCGCGGCGAAACAATCAGCATCACTGCTTTGATTAAAACTCAAGGTTCGGATACGAAATTGGTCGGTCAAATGCAGCCTTATTACGAAGCCAAAGGACGGAATAAGCAACAAATTGGTAGCGTCACAGTTCCTTCTTTAGTCACTCAGATTGCCGACGGCGAAAATGGCGGCGTGATGATGAATGAATTTCCCAGCGCCTTTGTCAAAGCTTGGCACGAAAACCGCGAACAAGGCGGCGGAAAATCCGGTGTTGTCGGTTTAAACGGTACTGAATATTTGGAGATAATTGAAGCGGCGGGCGTTAATCCTGATGATTATCCGATTTGTCAAGGGGTTAACCAGCACAAAATCTGGCAGCTAGTCGATCCTGATAGTGCGACACCGGAAAAAGTGGAAAGTGCGATCGCCCAACTCAAGCAAATCGACCACAATTTTCACATGGATGGTGCTTCTTGGACAAACGATTTGAGTTGGGTGAAAGGCTACGAAAATGTCTTGGAACCGATGAATCTACTCAGCGCTGCATTTCACAAAAAATACGATCCGCTGGTGGAGCAAGATGCCGCCGTTACTAAGCAGTTTGAATACCAGCAAGCTTTGCTTTACAATCTGTTGGTGCAAACAAGCTGTTTCCGCTATTGGGGACAGGGAACTTGGACTGATTACGCCCGCGAACTTTACAACCGCGGCGCTGCTTTAATGAACTAGGAGAATTTATTGTAAGGTGCGTCAGAAACAAATTGTTCTATCGGCATCAAATATCGGCGCTGACGCACCCTACGCCTGTTGGCAAAGTCCGAACAATTACCAATTAGTAATTACCAATTACCAACTCCTACATTTCCTGCATCAGCCGCAAGTAATTCTGCCGCATCTGCGTCATATTTTCCATCATTCTATTAGCCATATCTTTCTCAACATCGCTCATTTGCTGCCAAAATAAAGCCGATCGCCTCGCCATAATTGCTTCTTCCCACAACATTTCCAAAAGTTGCGCCGCCATTGGGTTTTCAGCATCGATAATCCCGCACAATTGCTGGAATGCCCGGTTGGCTTCACTGTGACTACCAACATCCTGAGCCAGCGTCAGGCATTTTTTGAGTTGGACGATCGGGTTTTCAGAAGAGTAAGCCATAATTTCACTAAGATAAGCTACAAAATTTACGCTGATACCTTTGACATTACTAGAGTTGTGACACAGCCGTACAGTTCCCTACATACCACCGCCAAGGCAAATCAATCCCTTGAGAAATCCCGATCCGCGTAGTTTGCACAAAATTTATTCTACCCTCCTCCACAGCTTGCTGAAATTGCTCGCTCCGGTGTTCCAACCGCAGGGGTTGGCCTGCACCCAAGGGAAAACCGCTTAAAGTTCGATCGATCAGCAGTACCTTACACAGTTTCCCAGGCCCGGCGGCGAGGCGCGATCGCTTCTTCTCAGGAATTCCAGCGAATTCTTTGGGAACCGCATCTAGCTGCAAAGCTCGAATCAGCACGCCACTAGCAACTCCCTCTGCATCCGTCACCACGTTAAAACAGTGATACATCCCGTAGATTAAGTAAACGTAGCTCATACCCGGAGGCCCGAACATCACCTCATTGCGAGGAGTGCGTTGTCGGTAAGCGTGACAAGCGGGATCTCCGGGCCCGTAAGCTTCGGTTTCGACAATCATTCCCCGAATTGTCTCGCCGTCAGGAAACTGCCGCACCAGCGAGCATCCCAGTAAATCTGGCGCTACGCTGGTAGATGGCCGCGCCAGCCAAAAAGATTCTACAATCTGAGTATTTGCACTCACTCAACAACAGCAGGTAAATTATGGACGTTAAGTTAGTTTTAGCAGTCTTGACAGCAGTTTTCACCGTTTGCTGTCTGTTCTTTGGCACAAAAAACGGATTCTACGATACTGACAAGTATCACGGTAACGGTTCTGCTCACTAATTTTAGGCGATTGTTAGTTGCTTAAAAAAAACCGCCGCCTGTCAGTCAGCCGGCGGTTTTTTTTATGAACCACAGAGGCCACAGAGGACACAGAGAAAGAGAAACAGAGAGCGGAAAGAATGAAAAGAAGTTGACAAGTAATGACACACCAGATTGTTTTATGGGCTGCCATTAAGGGTGAATTTTGCCCTTAATGGCATTTGAGTTTCTTGCAAGCTAGCATTCTCTAATTCTGCCCATACCGGCCAATTTCAGCGAACTGTCGCTCGCCGCTCCGTTGCTTTTATATTTAAGCCAAATACTGCATTTTCTGGGGTGTTCTGTTCTGGAACAGCGGTGACATTAACATCCATATTTGCTCTTTGACTATTAGCATCAATGTTGAAAGTGATGCCCATACATCCCAAATCAGATTCGCTCAGGTTGGATTTATTTTATTTAGCATTTTGAGGTTGGCATTTGCAAATTTTGCTTCTGATAATTTAGCACCTTCTAAGTTGCCTCCCTGCAAGTTGAGTCGTTGCAAGTTGACTCCTTGTAAGTTGCTTTTACTAAAATTGCATTGGTGACACTGTTGGCTTTGCAGCAATTCCTTAAGTTTGTTGTGTTGGTTATAAAAAATTAGATTGTTTGCCACAGTAAATACAAATGCGATCGAAAATCCAGCAGTAAATAAATTATTTATTTTCCTAAATATCCGAAAAGCTTCGGGGGCTTGGTCTCGCTGTTAAGAGATTTCTACAATAGTGCGATCGACCTCTCCAGAACTCCCACGAAAAAATTGCAGCCATCTCTCACAAGGAGTCTGGCGCAATTAAACACCGCAGAACTTATAAATCCCGCCTCCTTTCCCTCGCTAGTGCTGCTTTGAGCTTGGCAATCGCCCCCTCCGCCTGCTTCACTTTCCTTTGAGCAGTTCATAAACGGAATTTATTTTTACCCGAAGGCGCGCATTTGCATATACCTCCAGACTGAAATAAAAGAAACTTTATTTATATCCCTGGAATGAGTAAATCATCAAGAGATTTGAGGATAATTAATCTAGAAACGCAATACCGTACCTGCGCTGTTGATAAATTCTCAGCAATTACTTTTTTGGTCAACATTGCTTTGAGACATTAATTTACTCTAAAAACAGTTGGCAGCAGCTCAGGTTCCTCAACCTCGCCAGAACACACCCTACCTATAATCCCGACAATTCGGAGCGGCAATGAACACAATCAAACCCGAACCCAAAAGATCGCGCTTCATGGCTCTGCTGCTGACAACGCTGCTGACCTTTCCCTTTGTGAGTGCTTGCGGTTCTGACGAGCGAACCTACACTCCCCCGCCGCCTGTTGACAACACTCGCGCTGGAGGAGTGCAAACTAATCGCGCCCCCAGTCCAACGCCCCAAGCGAAAAAAGGACTGAGCAATGCTCAAAAAGTAGGGATTACTTTAGCAGGAGCCGCCGCCCTTTACTACATCTACAATCAGTACAAAAATAAACAAGAAAAGGGGCCGCAGGGAAAACATTACCTTTCCAAAAACGGTCGCGTTTACTACCGCGATGCCCAGAATCGCGCGGTGTGGGTAACGCCCCCGCCGGGAGGAATTACAGTTCCGGAGTCCGAGGCAGTGCGTTACCGCGAATTCCAGGGGTACAACAACCAAAATACTGGTCGAGACCTTACTAGCTTGCCTGAAGCTACAAGTCCTGTTCCGGCACAGTAGTCTAAGCATTTGAGATTTTAGATTGCAGGTTCCCTGACTTTCAATTAAATGTGGGATTGCCAATCTAAAACAGTCGTTTTTCAACACCTAAAAAAGAGGAACTTTATCATGGTAGACGGATTTTTGCGGAAGTTAAAAGATGCGATCGTTGGGCCAGACAGCGAGCAATTCGATCCTGACGGCAATTACCAAGATGCCTCAAATCCCGGACAGTACGGCAACGTGACTCCAGCCAGCGAAGACCCCTACGGCGACCCGGCTGACTACGGACAGTTCGGCAACCTCACTCCAGCCAGCGAAGACCCCTACGGCGACCCGGCTGACTACGGACAGTTCGGCAACCTCACTCCGGCCAGCGAAGACCCCTACGGCGACCCGGCCGACTATGTAGCGGATGCTGGAATGTTCGGCAACCTGACTCCGGCCAGCGAAGACCCCTACGGCGACCCGGCGGATGAGGAAGGGTTTAGTTAATTGAAATACTCACCTGCCTGAAGGCGCGGTGATTGTTGGCGCTTCATAGCGTTGGCTTGCAGCAAGCAATTCGCTTATTTTTGCTTATGTATGCTACTATTCTCTACATGGCATACGTACCACTCAGAAAAGCAGTCGAATTTCTGGGGTTGCATCCACACACATTAAGAAAATATACAGGCGAAGGGAAGCTCAAAAGCATCAAAAACGAAGCAGGGCAACGACTCTACGATGTCGAGTCCTACCAGCGCGGTGCAACTAGAACTACCGTTGTTTGCTACTGTCGCGTCAGTTCACCAAAGCAGCGAGACGACCTCGCCCGACAAGCTGAAGTCATGCGACAGCAATACCCCGACGCCGAAATCATCCAAGATATCGGGTCGGGGCTTAACTTTAAGCGAAAAGTGCGATTCGTTTAACCTAAAACAAGCCAAAAGGCTTGTGGGACGGTTAGCCTAACTGCTTAGGCAGGTAGTGACAACTGGTTACATTTGTAGGTGAACCGCCGTGCGGTAAGTCCTATCCTCCAAGTGCAGGAGTGAAAGCATAACCGTTATGAAAGACTTACCCAAAACTACCCATAATTAGACAGTCTGGTGCTTACTTCCTGCTTCATCCAGAACTGTCGGCAGCACTCTGTCCACAGGCATTCCACGGTCTAACTGACCGCTGTTTCCAAATTCATGGAAGCGTTTAAATCTCGGTCAATCTCAAGACCGCAATGGTCACACTTAAACACTCTTTGAGCTAGCGAGAGTGTTTCTTTTACTGTTCTACACTCTGAACAAGTTTTAGAGCTTGGGAACCATCTATCAACTACGACTAACTCAGAACCATACAACTGACACTTATACTCAAGTTGTCTGCGGAACTCGTAAAAGCTCATATCTGCAATAGCTTTGGCTAGTTTATGATTAGACAACATTCCTGACACGTTTAAGTCTTCAATCCCAATCTTGCTGTGGTTATTGGCAAGATAAAATGTCAACTTGTGCAACGTATCAAAGCGAATATTGGCAATCTTCCGATGTAGTCTAGCTATCTTGATTTGAGCTTTTTTCCAGTTATGGGAACCTTTGACCTTGTGGCGATTAAGCCATTGCAGTCTTGAGAGCTTTTTCTGATATTTGCGATAACTCTTAGCACCTTCAAACACCTCACCAGTTGACAGTGTAGCCAGAGTTTTGAGCCCAAGGTCAACACCAACAATAGGGAGTTGCTGCGTAGCTGCCAACGGTTCAATCTCAAGAATCCAACTCACAAACCATTTATCGGCTGTACGGCTGATCGTGAACGACTTAGGTTTTCGGTCAACTGGTAAGCGCTCATAGGTTTTAATCCAACCGATTACAGGAATTTTGACTCGTAAGTGGTCAACAGCCAAAGAACCATCAACAGTGAAACTGTCGGTACGTCCTTTTTTCTTAAATCTTGGTGGTTGTTTGATTTTCTTGAACGCTTGCTTCCAAGCTTCTGACAGTTGCCTTAAAGCATACTGGGGAGCGCATTTACTCACCTCATAATACCAAGGGCATTCAGGCTTAACCATTGCCACAAGTAACTTGTGAAGGTCTACCGCAGTCGGGAACTTGAGCTTGTCTTGTGGATTAGCTTTATTATGGTCAAGGATGTTTTTGGTTAACCATAATCCCCAATTCCAGGCGTGACGGGCAACACCACAATGCTTTGCTAACTGCGTCCGTTCTTGATTGTTGACTTTAAGTTCCGTCTTGAAACCTAGTAGCATTTATCGACTTAGTGCTACAGTCTGTATGTAGGTTAACTCACAAATGCAGGATTGTCAATGCCTTTTCAAAAGGGGAATCAACTGGGAGCTAAAAGGCAACTGAACCGACCATTAGACAAAGAAGCGATCGCATTTAAGGGTTATGAGGGACAAAAGGAAAAACTAAAAGCCGTCCCAAACTGGCAGGAACGACTTAGAGAATTTGTCGCTCAACTTCTATTAGACTTACCCAGAAATGAGTAACGATGGGTAATTCTGTCCAGTAATTAAGTTACAGCTTCTATCCCCTAGTTTAATGGGTAGCAACCAATAGGCTAAAGCGGGGTTAAAAGGCAGAACTACTAGGAGCCGAACCCGGTAACTGTCGAGCAAGAGTCCATGCGTAGCGAAAGCAAAGATGTGTCTGAACCATCGTTATGAAGAATGGTGGGCGTTGCTGAATTGAGGTATGATTTGTGCGGTTAAGGGATGTTTTGGCTACCCGATTTGCCTCCTTTGAGTGTGAT
>NZ_JAUBRP010000054.1:0-42304 GCF_036701935.1 Microcoleus sp. M2_D5
TTGCACTTTTCACTCGCTCGCACGCTCTCGATCGCTTTCGCTACGTAACGTGCGATCGATTATTCAGCAAACCCTAAATACTCCCGTTATGGTTGCGATGGCCGCTGAGCCAAGAATCTTCAACTTCATTGTTTTATCCTTGAATGAGGTCTAATAATTAATAACCCACCCCGATCGCCTTAGTTAAGACTGACCCGTAATATAAGATGGAGTCATTTTTTATACTTTATTATTCCCCGAATCTCAAAGGTATCAGAATTGTTGAGTGGCGGAAAATGGCGGAAAAAGACGGGAGTTTGATTAAGAATATTTACAACGGGCGGATTTTAGCGGATAATGACGGATAGAGTAAGATTTTTAGCAAACTATGGACGCAACAGAAGTGTTGAGATACTTAGACGAACTGGTTTTCGCTCAAACAGGTAAGCACCTCGATAGTCTGCAAAGAGCAATTATTAAAGGCGTTATCAACGGTCATAAATACGCCGATATTGCGAAAGAATATCAATGCACGCGAGGTCATGCAAAAGATGAAGCTTACGCACTTTGGCAGATTCTTTCTGAAGCGTTGGGAGAAGATTTGAATAGGTCAAATTTTCGTGCTTCTATTGAAAGATTAGGAGTTGACAAATCTCATTATAAAAGTCAAATTATTGGTCATTATGTGATTGGTGGTAATATTAATCACTGCTCTAATCCTTCAGGAGTAAAAGAAAAATCTGAAGCAAAAAAAATTGAATCTATCAGTAGAGAAACTTCCACACATCTGACTAGCAAGGATGACAATATTGAAACTGAGCGAAAGCTAGCTAAACTAGAAACGATACCGCGATTGGTAAAAATTGGATTAACGGCAGAACAAATTGCCCAAGCTCTCGATTTGTCCCTAGAGGAAGTAGAACAAAAGATGCGATAAGTTAACTAACCATGAAATATACAGTTGTTATCCAATGGTCAGAAGAAGATCGATGCTTTGTCGTATTTTTGCTTGAATTTGAAGATGTAATGCAGCCGGTAACTCACGGATATTCTTATGAAGAAGCTATCTACAATGCGCGAGAGGTACTGGAGTTACTAATCGAAAGTTGTCAAGCTGAAGGTAAACCATTACCAGCAATTAAGAAGCTAGAACAATTATTTCAGACTGCGTAAATCTATTCAAAGCAATATCAGCCAAATATGGAATAAGTGCAAAACCGATACACTCTGCTAAACGGGGCGGCACAGCATTGCCAATTTGCCACATAGCCTTTTTCATCGAACCTTCAAAAATAAATGAATCCGGGAAAGTTTGCAATCTAGCCATTTCACGAGCTGAAATAACGCGGTTGAGATAAGGATGAATATGAGTGCCGCCGTGATTTTCTTTAACAGTCATGCTCGGTTTTCCCGGATACTGTCGCTTGAAAGCATCGGCGTAGCTTTCATACAAAGAACCACCTGGTGGAACTTTAGCAAGTCTTTCCATGTACTGAACAGAATGACGAGTCCATTCGTGGTTAATTTCTGGTATGGGAGTATACTCTGGTAAATCATCAATTGCTGACTCAATCGCTTTGTATTGTTCTGGCAACAATTGCGGCTTCGGATATGGATTTTGCATCCCAAATCTATTGGCAATAAAAATAGCTCGCGGCCGGATTTGTGGGATTCCATAGGTTGCGGATTCCAGAACAGCCACGGACATATAGGGATAGCCAATTTCCTCAAAAGCCTCGCAAATTGCTTGCTTAACAGCTCCTTTTTGGATAGTCAATATTCCGGGTACGTTTTCCATGACAACATACCAAGGACGTATTTCAGAGACAACGCGGACAAACTCTCTAAATAAGCGATTTCGAGGGTCGTTGGGGTCGCGTTTTCCGGCAACTGAGAAGCCTTGACACGGCGGCCCGCCTACAACAACATGAACTTCTGGCGAACCAATTTCAGCGAGCAACTTTTGGGGATTTAAGTTTTTTATATCGTCGCACAAGTGATGGCAATCGGGAAAGTTTTTTGTATGAGTTGCCGAGGCGATCGCATTAATTTCAACGCTTGCTACTGGTCGAAAACCTGCTTGCAATAAACCTTGGGTCATGCCGCCAGCACCGCAAAAAAGATCGACAAATGTATAGTCGGATTTTGGCAGTGACTGAGATTCAATATCAATGAATATCTTGTACGGATCGCAGTCATTTGCTTCGAGTTCGCGTTGGATGCGTTCGTAACGCCCTAATTTTGCTTTCTTCTGCTTTTTGGCAGGAATTAATTCTTCCTCGTTTGAGAACAAAGACAGTTGTATTGCTTCCATTTTATATTTGTTTACTGCATTCTATCTGATGTTGCCCACTTGGGGCAGGGTGTAGGGATCGATCGCGCTTGGAGTCGGAGTCAAAAAGTATTGCGATTTTCAGGGTTATTCGCTAGAATAGCCAACCTGTCAAGTAAAAACATCCCACCAACAAGACAGACATTTCCGGCATCCGCTTATGACCATTGCCTATACTCCACCTTGGCTGCTGAACAACGGCCTGTTAATGACGTTGTACACCGCATTAAGGGCTAGTCGCCGCTGGGAAAAGACGATCGCTCACCCAGAACCCCCTTACCGAGAACACATCTTTACTGGTGCCTGTGGAGTCCCGATTTTCGGCTGGGTTGCCATCCCCGAAAATCCCCGATATACCATTGTCGGCACTTACGGCATTACTGGCGATCTGGATAATCAATGGTATCTCAAGCTACTAGGCCGTAAAGCCTATGCCCAAGGCTGTGCAGTGGTGTTATTTGACTGGCGAGCTCACGGCAAAACAGCCCAACTCTCTCCCACCCTGACTTCTGATGGCCTGTACGAAGGCGAAGATTTCGTTCGGATTGCTGCGGCTGCTAAAGAAATGGGATGTCCCGCCCCTTTTTGGTTCACGGGTTATTCCCTGGGCGGACAATTAGCCTTGTGGGCGGTAAAATCAGCTCAGACGATCGCAGATTGGGGGCAGGACTTAGGGATCGAAGAGTCAGAACTAGCAGGCGCGGCGGTGATTTGCCCCAGCTTGGACTCGAACCGTTCTCTGTCTTATCTAGTTAAAGATGAGTGGGGGAAATTTTTAGAAAAAGCGATCGCGCGACAGTTAAAAAAACTAGCAAAAAACATCGCCGCATCGCATCCAGGGGCGATCGATCCTGCCGCTATTGAACGCGCCAACAGCATTTGGGGCTTTGACAATGAACTGGTAATTGGCCCGTTAGGTTTCTCCTCTGTGGAAGAATACTATGAGGCTAGCAGCGCTCTACACATTTTGCCTCACCTCAAAAAACCCACTTACATCCTTTATGCAGCAGATGATCCGATGTTTGATCCGGTGCTTGTCTCTGAGTTGCAAGCCATTAGCGCGAACAATTCTGCCTTAGAATTAGTGGTGACAGCCTACGGCGGTCATGTTGGGCATATCAGTAGTAAACGTTGTCAGCATCAATTTGGTGATAGCGATCGGTGGTGGGCCTGGAATCGGATTTTACAGTGGTTCGATGCCTTGAGTGTTGATTGAGATTATCAAATAAAACCTGAACACTCCTCGGCAATAGTTGCGGGAGGAAAGGATTAGGGGGTTTTTGGCCGTTGCTGTCGGTTTTAAGGAAATATTCTGGTAAAAAACCCGGTTTCTGAGTACCCGCGCCTCAAACCAAAGAAACCGGGTTTTTGGCCGTTGCGATCGGTTTTAACGCCGTATTCTCGTCCCAAACCCGGTTGCTGAGTACCCGCGCCTCGATTTTCAGCTTTTAGAGAGAGGTAAAAACTCGCCCGATCGCTACACTATTAACTAGGAACTCAGCAATTTTGGAGAAGAGGTGAATTGAAATTCGTTTCCGACCCGCAAATAAAAGTCAAAATCCGCAAAATGAACGAGCGGGTGCGGTGGCAAGAACAGTCGATCGTCCATCGGGGAATCGACCAAACTCGGATGGTTTTGGAATCTCCAACCACCGACTCTCCAGAGTTTTCGTTTTTAGTTGTAGGCGACAGCGGCACGGGCAATCACCGCGGCTACAATCCCCAGCGACAGATTGCCGAACAGATGGTCTCCGAGCGCGAAACTTGCCGTTTCGTCCTCCACACCGGCGATGTAGTTTATCTCGTCGGTTCCAGCGAATATTACTTGCAAAACTTTATTCGCCCCTACCGAGAATTTATAGTCGGCGGCGAGGAGCCATCTCGGATTGCCTACGATCGCATGGTGTTTAACTTTCCGTTTTTGCCCGTACCGGGAAACCACGACTATTACGACTTGCCGATAGTCTACGGCCTTCTGTCGGCGACAGCTTTGCCGCTGCGCCGGCTGTTGGGTTCCAAGTTGGATCTCGATGTCGGCTGGCACGGTTCCGATCGCGGAAACACCTACGCCAAAGCCTTTCTCGACTACCTGCAAGCTCACAAAATGCCGGGAGAACTCGATCGCCACCTAGACGCCCACTACACCGCCAGCACCAGCACAGGCCGCTGCCTCCGCTACCAACCCGGACGCTTTACCCGCTTACCCAACCGCTACTACACCTTCTGCAGTGGCGGCATCGACTTCTTCGCCCTTGACTCCAACACTTTCAACGAACCATTACCGATCCCGAAAACCAAACAGGGCGACATTCGCCGCCAGAATTTGGAACTCGATCGGCAGAAGTTGGAACAAGAAAAATTGGCAACCATCGAAATGTGCGATCGGCTAAACCCCGAAATTCCCGAGGAAGCCGAACAGCTAGACGACTTGGCCGCCAAGTTAGAGCAAGTTGACGAAATCCTGATGGATATTGACAAACAACTGTCCCCCGACAAAACAGCCGCCACCGACGTTGAACAGCTCGAATGGCTGAAAAAAAGGCTGATTGACTCTTGGCGCGATTCCGAGGTGCGGGGGCGGGTAATTTACCTGCACCATCCCCCCTACGTGACCGAGGCGACAAAGTGGAATCAAGCTCAAACTTTGGCGGTTCGGTTGCGATTGCGCGAGGTACTCGACGCGGTGGCCGATGCAGTTGGGGATGTGGCGCGGGGGCGTCCGCTAGTAGATTTGGTGCTGACTGGCCACGCTCACTGTTTGGAATACCTGCGGACTGGGGATACCGGACACGGCGACTCTGGGATTAATTGGATTGTCTGCGGGGGAAGCGGCCACAGTCTCCGCCGCCAGCGCCCGGAAGGGCCGATGTTGGAGGAAGCATTGAGTCCTGAAGCTTATCGGTTGGCGCGGCAGTCTGGTTCCGAAACAGCCAGCCGGCGGGTAGCGGAGTCTTTGCTATTTGTCGGCCGCAGCGGTCAAGGTTCCCACAAGCGCCGTCCTTATTCGTGTTTGCGGATTGATGTTCTCGATGGGTGTCCCCCGAAGTTCCGCATCCGACCTATGGTTGTTGAACGATTTGAGGGTTCATGGCAGGATATCTCGATCGAACCTTTTGTGATTTAACGAATGAAGTTGCCGTCAGGATCGGGCGCAGGCCGCAGCAAACGGCTTAATTCCTCAGCTTGAAACTCTCAAGATTCTCTCTCAAACCCGGAAAACTTCAATAGACTCGCATTGCATTCATGCGATCGCCATAACAGGAAATTATCTGCGTCAATCAGCGTTAATCTGCCTTAAATCTGCGGTCGATCTATCAATCAAAGATTAAAGCAATTGCTCGTCTCATCTTTGCACTCAACTTAATTCAGGAGAAAAACTCAATGATTGCTAACTTAACCGCCACCGGCTGGGAAATTATTTACCACCGCGCCCATGCTTTGCTCGCCGCCCAACTTGGCGGACAGTGGAAGCGCTCGAAATCTCCGCTTCGGTTGTACGAAACCATAGCCGCGATTTCGCATCACGATGATTTGGAGAAAGAGTGGGAAGAAAATATTTTAACTGAAGCGGGCGCGCCCTTTGATTTTACTTTGCAGACGGATACTTCTCTGCCTAAAATTAAAGCCATGACGCAGAATTCCCTATATCGCGGTAGGTGGGTAGCCATGCTGATTTCTATGCACATGAGCTATCTCAATGAAGGAAAGCGGGGAGAGTCCAAGGAACTCGACGAATTTTTGGACGAACAACTGGAAAATCAAAAAAAATGGCAAAAAGAGTTGAAGATTTCCGAGGAAGATGCTAAGGCAGCTTATGCTTTTTTCCAGTGGTGCGATCGGCTATCATTAATTCTTTGCAGCCGCGAGTTACCTGCGGGAGAACGAGCTTTAGAAATTAGTGTCGGCCCCGACGGCAAGCGCTACGATATTGTACAGCACAGCAACGAACTCGTGACTGTAACTCCTTGGCCTTTTGAAGACGATAAATTTACTGTCAACGTCGAAGCGTGCCTTTTGGATAAAGTCAAGTTCGACAGCAACAAGGAAATTAAGGAAGCGTTGCACAAAGCTCCCCGCGAAGTCTTAGAGTGGACTTTTGTCAAGTCTTAATTAAACCTGTGAAAAATAGGTGAGGGTTGTTGTCGAAGTTTAGCGGGCATGGCATTTGTGTTAACTTAATCCTAAAACCATGTCTCATATTATGTCGGGTCGATTATCCCTAATACGATAGGGGCGGGTTCACGAACACTATCGGCCAACAATCTCCAATCTCAAAAACCCGCCCTGTTAATCGCGGTAACTCGATCTGACATGATATCAATCAGCGTTATAGTTGAGTCTTGAGCCTCCCTAACCCCCCTTAATAAGGGGGGGACAAGAACACTCAAAGTCAACTCCTACTCCGCTTATTAAGGGGGATGCGAGGGGGAGCAAAACTTCGATACAAACGTTACCTATTACCTATTACCTATTACCAACTATGAAACGTTCAGCTTGCCTAATTTTCAATCCAGTCGCCGGTAACAGCGACCCCGACCAAGACTTAGCTAGAATTCAGGAACTTTTAGAGCCTTTTATTGACTTAGACATTCGTCTGACAACCCCAGAATTAGACGCAGATCAAATCGCCCGCGAAGCAGTTGCTAGGGGAGTTGAAGAAATTATTGCTTCCGGGGGCGACGGCACATTATCAGCAGTTGCTGGGGCGATTGTCGGCACAAATATTCCTTTAGGAATTATTTCGCGGGGAACGGCTAATGCTTTTGCGAATGCTTTAGAAATTCCCAATACAATTGAAACCGCCTGCGCCACTATTTTGGGAGGGTTGACGCGGGTGGTAGATGCGGCGATTTGCAACGGTGAAATGCCTATGGTTTTGTTAGCGGGAGTGGGTTTTGAGGCAGAAACTGTCGAACTAGCCGATCGCGAAATGAAGAACCGCTGGGGAATGCTGGCTTACATTTTGTCGGGAATTAAACAGTTAAACAATTTAGAAAGATTTGAAGCGGAAATCGAAACCGAAGATAAAATTATCAGCCTTACTGCTGTGGCCGTGACAGTAGCGAATGCAGCGCCGCCTACTTCGATTTTAGCTCAAGGCCCGGCAGGAATTGTTTTTGATGATGGCTTGCTGGACATAACGCTGGTGGCGCCTGAGAATAAAGCTGGGGCGATCGCAGCTTCTTATCACCTATTGCAAACAGCTTTGAGCGGCAATCCTACGGATCGCGATGACATCGGTTATTTGCGGGCAAAAAAAGTAAAAATTAGTGCCGATCCACCTCAAAAACTGGTTGTAGACGGCGAAATCATCGGCATGACTCCGGTTTCTATTGAGTGCGTTCCGGGAGGTTTAACTATTTTTGTACCGCGAGTTGAAGAAGAGCCCCTGGTGGAAAAACTTACTGGTTTAGCGGACATCGAAGTTACATTGAAGCCCTCAACTTAAAAATTTTAGCTACACAAACAAAAAGAAAGACCGCCCGGGCGGTCTTTCTTTTTTAGGCGTCTAAAATTTGGCGAATGCGGCGTTCCAAACGTTCGAGATCGAGTCCGCCTTCATCGCGGCTGATCCGGCGCACGGTGACGTTAACATTGCTCAAATCTGCCAGCAAATCTTGCAGGATTTCTTGTTGCTGCCGAGCTTGAGTTATTTCGCGCGGTTCCTGCACTAAATCGCGGATGATGGTGTCTTCGGCGCGCGAAGCAACGATCGGGTCTGCTTCGCCGTCTACGTGCACGAAAGTGCGCCGACCGGGCCCCCGTTCTTCTTCAATTGGTATTACTGCTGTTACTCGATCGGAGCGTACATATTTGCCAAATCCCAGGTGGACTAAGACAGAAGATTGTACTTTCATAGATAGCAAGATTTATTTGTTAGTTATCTATATTTTAGCTGTTGCACTAGGAGATCACCACTAATATCAGAGCTTTTTATACTACAATATATGTCGGTTTATTCTCTATTTTATTGTTGCCACATTGAGGAAAAAATGCTAATATTTTTGATGGTGGAACTTACGCACGAAACCCAGAAACCGGGTTTTTCACGAAGAGACGGGTTTTAGCCACCAGATTCGGTAAAAACCCGGTTTCTTCGATCGGAGTGCGTAAATCCTGTTAACATAAAATTCAAGCAGTTGGCGACGATCGCCCGCAACGCATTTGAGGGACACAGCCTACCGATTCTAGATTTGAGCATTACTTCCACGGAAAAACAGGAAAGCCTAAATCATGCTAATTAGTCTCGACTTAGTTATCAGTCTCCTGACAGCAATTCCCTTCGGCACTATCAAAGACAAGTTTCAACGCAACGAAACTGTCATCAAAATATTAAAAAGATTTAACCTCGACCCCGACGCGCCGCCTGCCGATTTTAGCGGAGTTTATGTTTATACTTTAGTAGAATACGGCGCTGGCAAACCCCAGCAGATTTTAGAACTGTTTCGCCAAAAAGAGATTGAATCAGCATTTCGCAAAGCCTTCGAGTCCGATAGCCCAGCCATTTTAATTAAAGCAGGCGATGAATATCTGAATGAGAGTGTTTTAGGCAAAGAAATTAGAGATTTAGGCATTGACCCCAGACGGGAATTCATGGCATTTGCCGCCGTTTTTATGGAAGTCGCAAAGCGGACGCGGACGCTGGGTGATGTGATGGTGGGAAATTCGCTTGCCTCTTTGCAAAAACGCCTATCTATGGTAATGGATCGCATCGAACGCCTCCCCACTCTCGAAGGAATTCGCACCGAATTTGCGCGGTTGGAATCCGAAGATTATCTGGCACTTCCCGCAGCACGAACGACTAATATTCAAAACTCTCAAGTCTTTATTTTATCACAACAAGTGCGCGGTTGGTTTGAAACATTAAGTTATAAGTTTGAAACCTATCAAATATCGGAAAATAACTATTTTGAATTGATTATCAATGTTCCGGTGAGACGCAAAAAGTACGATCGCATTTTAGTGCGCGGAATTGCCGGAGAAGCGGGACTCAGGGATATCTCAGCCTTGCGCGAATCGGTGGAAAAACAGCGCACCGATGAAGGCTGGTTAGTCACCGCCCGCCGCATCAGTCGCGCCGCGCGGGATGAAGTAGAAAAAGCCGAAAATCGCGATCTAGCTTGCTATACCTTCGATGAATTGCTCGACCAAGATGCCGATTTTACGGCTTATCTGAATTGGCTAGAAACTGAAATTACCAGCCGGGGAATTAATAAAAAATATGTGCCGCTAGCTTGTACAAAAGAAGAAATAGATCCCGATACTCACCGCAAGATAGGCGTGAGTTATTATGGCGATCGAGATGGCTGGATTGAAGGTTATATTGACCTGTGGTTGAATGACCCAGTAAAAGAACATATTTCAGTTTTAGGAGAATTTGGAACAGGGAAAACTTGGTTTGCGATGCACTATGCTTGGATGGCGCTGCAACGCTACCGAAATGCTGAAAAGCGCGGCTTAGAACGTCCGCGTTTGCCGTTAGTAATTCCTTTGCGAGATTACGCCAAAGCAGTTAGTGTCGAGTCGCTATTTTCCGAGTTTTTCTTTCGGAAACACGAGATACCTCTGGCGGGTTATTCGGCTTTTGAACAACTCAATCGCATGGGCAAGTTTCTGTTGATTTTCGACGGTTTTGATGAAATGGCCGCTAAGTGCGATCGGCAAGAAACCATCAACAACTTTTGGGAACTAGCAAAAGCTGTCGTTCCCGGCGCAAAAGTCATCCTCACTTGCCGTACCGAACACTTTCCTGAAGGCAAGGAAGGACGGGCATTGTTCAATGCAGAACTGCAAGCATCAACAACTATTTTAACAGGCGAAACTCCCCAATTTGAAGTCTTAGAATTAGAGAAATTTAACGACGAGCAAATTGGGCAAGCGCTGTCATTTCAAACAGAAGCCGCGACAGTCGAAAAAGTGATGGGAAACCCGCAACTATTGGATTTAGCGCGTCGCCCGGTGATGACCGAGTTAATTTTGGAAGCATTGCCCGATATTGAAGCTGGAAAACCAGTGGATATGTCGCGGATCTATCTGTATGCGGTGCGGCGGAAGATAGAGAGAGATATCAAAGCTGAACGGACTTTTACTTCTGTAGCAGATAAGCTTTACTTTTTGTGCGAACTGTCTTGGGAAATGCTGTCTACCGACCAAATGAGTCTCAATTATCGCGGTTTTCCCGATCGCATCCGAGGCCTGTTTGGTTCCGTCGTGCAAGAGGAAAAAGACTTAGACCACTGGCACTACGACATGATGGGTCAAACGATGCTAATCCGCAATGCCGATGGCGATTATACTCCAGCCCATCGTTCGTTGTTAGAGTTTTTTGTCGCTTACAAATTTGCGGCGGAATTAGGAGTTTTGGCGGCCGATTTTACTGAATTAGTTGCGCCCGAACAGTCTTGTTTAGATCGTAATGCAGCGCCTCAAAAATATGCTTGGTCTAATTATTGTCGGCTTCAGGCCCAAAAGAGAAATCAGAATCAACTTATCGCGCCTTTGCAGGGATTTGTTGCTGAAGATTTAGGGCAACTTCGCCAGAGTTTCGGACACGCGCCGCTGACAAAAGCAGTGATGGAGTTGTTGTTGCCAATGGTAGGGGCTGTACACTCGTGCCGGCCCTGCCTCGATGTAGGGGCAGCTACGGAGGAATTATTGGAAATTCTGGAAGCAACGCGGGGAAAAACTGAAAGCGAGGTAGGTTATGTGGGAGGGAATGCGGCGACGCTGTTGGTGAAAATCGATCGGACTGCGTTAGAAACAAAAGACCTTTCTCGTGCGGTTATTTTAGGTGCTGATTTTACAAATGCTAGTCTGCGCCGCGTCAATTTTGCTGAAGCGAATCTGACTAATTCTACTTTCACTAAAATCTTCGGCACTGTTCGATCGGTCATATTTAGTCCTGATGGCAAACTGTTAGCTACAGGTGATAGCGATGGCGTAGTTCGCTTGTGGGAAGCTAGCAGTTGCAGAGAAATACTGACCTGTAAAGGACATACCAACGTGGTGGAGTCTGTCGCCTTCAGTCCAGACGGTAAAATCCTTGCTAGTGGCAGTTATGAAAATACAATCAAGTTATGGGATGTCAAGACTGGTGAATGTTTAAAAGTTTTGCAGGGACATACCGAATCAGTAATGTCAGTCACCTTCAATCCTGATGCAAATATACTCGCTAGTGGCAGTTTCGATCGCGCGATAAGGTTATGGGATATCCGCACGGGTAAATGCCTGCAAATTTTGCACGGTCATACTGAAAATGTGTTTTCAGTCGCTTTCCATCCTGCTGGTCAGATGTTGGCCAGTGGCAGTGGCGACAACGCAGTAAGGCTATGGAATATCAACAGTGGTGAATGTCTCAAAACTTTGGAGGGACATACTAAAAACCTGTATTCAGTTGCTTTCAATTCTGCTGGTGAAATACTTGCTAGTGGAAGCGGCGACACAACAGTGAGGCTGTGGAATGTCGGTACTGGTGAATGTCTCAAAACTTTGGAGGGACATTTCGATCGAGTACGGTCGATCGCCTTTAGTCCTTCGGGGGAAATACTCGCAAGTGGAAGTTTCGATCGCACAGCAAAGCTGTGGGATATCAACAGCGGTGAATGCTTGAATACTTTGCAAGGGCATAACGATCGAGTAGGGTCAGTCGCCTTCAGTTCAAACGGTGAAATACTTGTTAGTGGCAGTTATGATAAAACGCTGAGGCTGTGGGATATCAACAGCGGTGAATGTTTGAATACGCTGCAAGGGCATAGTAATCAAGTAAGGTCGATCGCCTTCAGTCCCAACGGTGAAATGCTGGCCAGCGGCGATGACGCGCAAACAGTCAAGCTGTGGGATGTCAGCAGTGGTGAATGCCTCCAAATCTTGCAGGGACATCTCGATCGGGTAAACTTAGTTGCCTTCAATCCTTTGGGTCAAATACTTGCCAGCGCTAGTTATGACGGAACACTGAAACTGTGGGATATTCGCAGTGGTGAATGCCTTCATACTTTGCCAGAATTGGGCAATGAAACACGATCGATCGCCTTCAGTCCAAATGGTGAAATACTTGCGAGTGCAGGTTATAACCAAACGGTGAGGTTGTGGGATATCGGTACTGGCGAATGCCTCAAAACGTTGCAGGGGCATAACAATTCTGTACACTCGACTGCTTTCAGTCCTGTGGGCGAGATATTTGCCAGTGCAGGTTTTAACGGAACGGTGAGGCTGTGGGATATCCATACTGGTGAATGCCTCCACATCTTGCAGGGGCATACGGGTTGGGCGCGCGCGATCGCCTTTAGCCACAACGGTGAAATACTTGCCAGTGGAAGTGTCGATCAAACAGTAAGACTGTGGGATGTCCGCAGCGGTGAATGTTTCCAAATTTTGCAGGGGCATACCGATTGGATACGTTCAGTTGCCTTTAGTTCTTCTAGTGAAATAGTTGTTAGTGGAAGTGTCGATGGAACGGTAAGATTATGGGATATCAGTACAGGCGAATGTCTCAAAATTTTGCAAGGTCATACCAGTAGAATTAACTCTGTTGCCTTCAGTTCAAATGGAAAAATCATTGCTGCTTGCAGTCGGGATGGCACAATTATACTTTGGGATGTTGAGACTTGTGAGTGCCTCAAAATACTGAAAAGTGACAGACCTTATGAGGAGATGAATATCACGGGTGTTACGGGTTTAACGGAAGTTGAAAAATGCACGCTCAAAGCTTTAGGGGCTGTGGAAAATTGATCGTCGCAAAGGAGGAATTATGCAGTCAGCAATACGAATTACTACCAAAGTTCTTGCAGGAGATAAACTGGAAATTCAAGTGCCGCCTGGATCTGTAGGTGAAGAGGTTGAAGTTTTTGTGATTATACCAGAAAAGCCTTGCAAAACTTTTTTAGATAGTTGGAATATGTTTTCTGACGACTTTATGCTAGTCAGAGATCAATTGTCTTTGGAGATGAGAGAGGCTTTTGAATGAAATTTTTGCTAGATTAGGACTTACGCACGGGTAGTCAGAAACCGGGTTTTTTCGAGAATACTTCGTTGAGACCAGCAGATTCGGCCAAAAACCCGGTTTCTTGTCGAAGTGCGCGCGAGTAGTCAGAAACCGGGTTTTTACGAGAATACTTCGTTGAGGCCAGCAGAAACGGCTTAAAAACCCGGTTTCTAAGATACCCTACTGACTAAACTGTTGAGCGTAGTAGCCTGCGTAGCGATCGCCCTTTTCCAGCAACTCCTCGTGCGTCCCAGATTCGACAATTCTGCCTTTTTCCAACACTAAAATGCGATCGGCTCTCCGCACAGTAGCCAAGCGGTGCGCGATAATAAACACAGTGCGATCGCGCATCAATCTTTCCAGCGCTTCTTGCACTAAACCTTCGGATTCCGAATCCAGCGCCGATGTCGCTTCATCCAAAATCAATATTCTCGGATCGAGCAAAACTGCACGGGCGATCGCAATTCTTTGTTTTTGGCCCCCCGATAAGTTTACACCCCTTTCCCCCACCCAAGTTTGATAACCGTCGGGAAACTCGCTGATAAATTGATGGGCGTTGGCAATTTCCGCCGCTTTTTGCACATCTTTTAGTTCATAATAAGAGCGACCAAAAGCAATATTTTGAGCAATCGTACCCGAAAATAAAATCGTTTCTTGCGGTACAATTCCGATTTGCCGCCGCAGCGTATTTAAGGTGACATCTTGAATATCAATCCCGTCAATTAAAATCTGTCCAGCTTGCGGCTCGTAAAATCTCGGCAACAAATTTACTAACGTAGTTTTCCCCGCACCGGATGCGCCGACAAGGGCGATCATTTCTCCCGGAAGCACTAACAAACTCATGTTTTGCAGAACGGGTGTCTCTGAGTTATAGGCAAAATTAATATTGCGGTATTCGACTTTTCCGGTAACGTGGGGAAGTTCAATTGCACCAGATTTTTCGACTACAGCGGGTTGAATTGCTAATAGTTCAAAAATGCGATCGCTAGAAGCTTCTCCCTGCTTAAAATCCCCATAATTAGCAGTTGTAATAGCGATCGGGTCAATTAAAAGTGCCACCCCTGCGATATAACTTATAAATTGAGTACCTGTGAGATTTCCTTGAGAAATTTGCCAACCTCCCAGGAAAAAGAGCAAAATCACGCTCATCGCTTCCAGAAAGCCAACTACAACAAACTGAAGTGCTTTTACTCTTTCTGACAAATACTTAGCGCGGCGGTTTTGTTCTGCTTCTTCTGCAAAGCGGGCAATTTCGTAGTCTTCAGCCACAAATGCTTTGATTAAACGAATGCCGCTGAATACTTCTGTCAGCAAAGCGGATAAATCAGAGATGCGGTTTTGACTTTGGCGCGAGTAACTCAGCAGTCTTTCGCCAAACCAGCCAATTAAAATAGCCATCAGCGGTGCAATAATTAATGCACCCAAAGTTAATTGCCAGTTGAGATAAATCATATATCCCAGGACGGCAATTAGCTGCAAAACACAAGGAATAAACTGATGAAAAAATTTATTTATTACTTCGCCAATGCGGTCAATATCTTCGGTGAGGCGGTAGGATAAGTCTCCGGTTTTGGCGGTTTCAAAGTAGCCGAGATTGAGTTTTTGCAGGTGGGAGTAAACTGTTTTGCGAATTTCTAAAGCAATAGTCAAAGCAGCTTTTGCCATCAGCGTATCTTGACCGTACTGGGCTGTACCGCGAATGAGAAATATAACGGCGCTGAGTGCCGCAATTTGAGCGAACCCTTGTAAATCTCCTTTACCTATAAATTTGGCAGTTTCGCCAACCAGCCACGCTATAATCGGCCAAAATACCGTAAATACTACGGTACAAGCTAATGCTTTACCGATGGTGTGTTTTTGGGGACGGAGGTAGGGTAAGATTTGCCAGTATGTCGATCGAGCTTTCAAGATATTTTGCCCTCGCAAATTTTGTGTTTATATGACTTACGCATAGAGTCCAGAAACCGGGTTTTTTTACGAAATACTTCGTTTCAGCCCCTAGATGCGGTAAAAACCCGGTTTCTTTGGTGGGAGTGCGTCTAGGAGTTTTAGAGATATCTGAGCCAAAACATGATATCAGCGATCGGGCAAATCTCAACAATCATTCTTCACCGAAAGTATCCGGGATACAAAGCCCCCGGATTCATCCGTGCGGTTAATTGTCCAATTCTTCAATCTAAAATCTAAAATCTAAAATCTAAAATCATTCTTGCCCGTCTGCATGAGTAGCTACTACCTTAGCCCCCTCGACAACTTCGCCCCGGAAAGCTGCGGACTGTCCGGGTGCAAGAGTAACTGGTTGAGCGAAGATAAATCCGTTGTCAATTAAATTGCCTGACTCGTCCAAAACTTCATAATTGACTTTGACATTCTTGATTGTTTTGCAGCCTCGATTAAGCACTTGACCGCTGAAAAAGTTTCCGTCATAATTTGCCGCCCCAATTGACACTTTCGCAGCAATGTTGGCACCGGGAATGCAAGTTTGGGAAGTTCCTAAAGATGGCTGTTTGTCGCACAAATTGCCCAAGTCTACTGTTTTGCCGTCGGGGGTTTTCATGTAGCAAAACGGCTCGTCAATTTGTGAGTTTTGAACAATAAAATTTGTAGAGTCTGCAATCAAAGGGCGAGCTGATACCGGCGATATTAGCAAACTCGATAAAGCTAATGTTAAATGTAAAATATTCATATTTTTTCAGGGATATCTGAAATTAATTGTACAATATAATTCACCTAAAATTTACGCTAGCATATCTATATCAGGACTTACGCAGAATACCAAAGAAACCGGGTTTTTTACCGAATCTGGGGGTCACAACCAAGTTTTTTCGTAAAAAAACCCGGTTTCTGAGTCCCGGTGCGTAAGCCCTATATACGTAAGGTGCGTCGCGCTCGCGTTGCGTTGTGCTACGATCGGGTATCAAACTTTAGAAAATAAAGTCATGGTCGTTACTCCAGATAACCCAGGACAAAAAACGGTAGAACTGACCGTAACTTGGGAGAAGTTGCCAGACGACTTCCAATTAGCAGAAAAACCAGTGGAGAATACAGGTCAACCGCTAATTGCTGGAGCACTGCGAGAAATCTTAGAACTGAGAGGAGCGATCGGCCCACTAATGCTGATAGCCAGCAACTTCGGGATTTGCGCTACTGTCAACGGCGAGTTAGTAATCAAAGCAGCAGATTGGGTTTATGTACCGTCGGTACTGCCCGCCGAATCGAGAAGAGACCGCAAAAGTTATACCCCAAACTTGGAAGGAGAAATCCCGACCATTGTCATGGAATTCTTGTCGGAAACAGACGGTGGGGAATATTCTATCAAACGTACTTTTCCTCCGGGAAAGTGGTTTTTTTACGAACAAATTCTGCGAGTACCAACTTACATCATTTTTGACCCAGAAACTGGCTTGCTGGAAGTATATCGCTTGCAAAATGGTAAATACGAACTAGAATTTCCCGACGCGGAAGGTCGTCACTGGATGGCAGATTTTGGTTTGTATTTAGGAACGTGGCGGGGGGAGAAAGAAGAGCGTTCAGGCTATTGGTTGCGCTGGTGGGATGAAGCAGGAAATCTGCTTTTATGGGGTGTAGAACAGTTAGCAGCAGAACGGCAGCGGGCCGCTCGCGAACGCGAACGGGCCGAACGACTGGCTGAATATTTGCGATCGGGGAATTAACCCGGACGAGATTATTTGATAAGTTGTACGCCATAAGCTGCTGGGCATCTTGCGTATTTTTGGGCGGGCTAGAAGCCCAACCCCTACTCCCCACAAGAATTAGATGGGCGGGCTAGAAGCCCAACCCCTACTCCCCACAAGAATTAGATGCACGCCTTACGCGATTATCTAATACTCGGCTTTCTATTCCTAAGATTCTGCGCTCCGGGAACTTTCCGGCTGGGACGGCGACTGTTCAAACTGCTCGCACTTCGAGCATTCAAAGCATCAGCAGAAGGTATCAAACCCAAATCTTGCAAAATTTCAACAGCCGCCCTTTGTCCAGTTTCACAACCGCCTTCCATGTAACCTTGATTTTCCAGCGAAGTGTGTTCCCCGGCAAAATATAAATTGCCAACTCTTTCGCCTTCAACGCCGTACATTTGCGTCCACTGTCCGACTAAATAGCAGGAATAAGAACCTTTAGAAAAGCGTTCTCCCGGCCAATAAGCTCGCACAGCTTTGCCCGATCGCAAATTTCTCACTCCGGGAAAAACTCTTTCAAATTGGTTCAAAAATCTTTGTGCTTGGTCTTCAGGAGTTCCGGCACCGATCGACAAACCCTGCTTTCCTCCTGTAAAATTAGTAACTAAACCGTTAGGAGTAGGAGCGAAAGGCGTAGCTTCCCAGGTACTCTGGAATCCTAAATCGCCATAAACAGAAGCAGTCGATCGATAAGGTTCCCGCCAAATCCGGCTGCGGTAGCCAGTAACTAACTTAGAATTAGTACCGTAACCCAATTGCTCGATCGCCCGCTGCTTTGGTTGGGGCAAAGGTACATTAATTTTAACGTCTCGCAGAGTGCTGAACGGCAAAGTTAACAAAACTCGCTCGTAAGTGCGCTCGAACGCGCTTAGTCCCGATCGCAAATTTACCCGATAGCGACCATCCGGCAAAAGAGTAATCGCTTCCAAAACCGTCCCCGCCTCGATCGAACCAGACAATTGACCCGCCAAACGGTTGATAATTTGACTGTTGCCGCCGTCAATTTGATAGCGCTCATCGCTGTCGCCGTACAATTCAAAACTTCCCGCTTCAGAACCGATTAAAAACAGCAGATTTAACGCCGACTGTTCCTCGGAATCTCGACCGTAGAATACCGTATAAGCAACCCGCAACAATTGTCGCAGTACCGTGCTAGTATCAGCTTGGTCTAGATATTCAGCGATCGAAAGATTGTCCAATCTTTCTGCTGCTTCCGTAAAATCGAGATAGCTAATGTTATCTCCGATAGCGCCCAAATCTCCACTAATTCTACTCGCTAGCGGCGCAAAATCCGCGATTATTTGGTCGAGAGAAAAGCGGCGTCCTTGAAAGAAAAAAGTATCCTTCACCAATCCACTCTGCACCTGGGCTAAGTCGATCGCCTGCAAACCCAATTCCGTCGCCAGCGAGATTAAATTAGTGTGGCCGGTGTCAATAAATTCTCCCCCCAAATCCGCCGGAATCAGCGTTCCAGCCACCTTGGGAATAGTGCGTATCCGCCCCCCCACGCGGTTGGTTGCCTCGATTATATCGGCGCGCACGCCCGCTTGGCGCAAGCGATAAGCCGCCGTCAAACCTGCAATTCCCGCACCCACAACCAAAATCGGCGATCGTCCGCCCTGTTGAGCAAAAGCTCCCCCTCCCTCCCTGGTAAAAGTCGCAGCAGCGGCAGCCCCCGCAGCAGCTAAGCCCCCGTGTAGCAAGCGGCGCCGAGATATGGGAGAATTGGGAGTGCGATCGCTCAGCATCCCCAGCAGTTCATCAGCCGGAATGCCCGTTTCCCTTGATTTCTGGGCAATGCTTGCAGCGCGGCGCAGCATTGCCATCAGTGCAGATTTAGCCATAATTCAGACATCCTCACAAAACAAAACTTTGATGTAAACTGGATTCTCGATCGTGCAATTTCCCGACTAAAGTCCAGAGAGATTTTTTTAATAATGCTAACCCTCAGAACACTGTTCGACAGCAAATTTTATCTCGAAAACAACCCAGATGTCGCCGTAGCAGTTGCCAGAGGCACGGTATCGAGTCCCTTCGATCACTACCGAAAAATTGGCAAATTTGAAAATCGCGACCCGAATGCCCTGTTCGACGCCAGCTATTATTTAGACACCAATACAGATGTAGCGGTATCAGCGAAACTCAACGGCTTTTCAGGGGCAGATCACTTTATCAGATTCGGTCAATTTGAACTACGCAACCCCAACCCATTCTTCGATGTTAATTTTTATCTAACAAGCAACCCCGACATTCAGACAGCAGTCCAAACCAATCAATTTACCGCATTTGAACACTACTTCAAAGCCGGTCAATTAGAAAACCGCAAAGCCAGCGTTTTCTTCGATCCCGGCTTTTATCTAGAAAAATATCCGCTGGTAGCAGCAGCCGTCCAAAGCGGCGCAGTTAAAAGTGCGATCGACCACTACATTCAATTCGGTCAACAAGAAGGACTGTTGAGCACTCTTCCCGATCCCGCCGACAATTTGAACGCAGCAAAAAGCCTGGGTATTCTCACAGAAATTCAAACGGCGAGCGATTTTGTGGGAGATGCTGAACCAGCCGACATTTACAGTTTTATCCTCAATACTCCCAGCCTTTTCAGTGTAACTGTTGACGGTTTGAGTGCAGATGTCGATATTGAATTAATTCAGGATCTCAACGGCAACGGCGCCGTTGGATTAGACGATCTTATTGCTTCGTCTAACAATTTAGGCACGGCTTCAGAAACAATTGTCAGCAATGGGCCTTTACCTGCGGGGACTTATTTTGTCCGCGTTTCTCAATTTCAAGGCGATACAAATTATGACTTGAGATTGCTATCCGCTGCCTCAGTAATACCGCCCCAAATTTAAGAATTCAATCGATTTTAAACTTTAAATTTTCGAGGGATAATTGCAGAAATTACCCACGGAAGTCTGAGACACCGTGGGTTATGCACCTTCCTCCAGCAAAGATAATAAAGCTGCTTTTTGATGGGCTACATAAACCACGGGATTCTTAGTTTTTATCGCCTTACCTTCTGCCACTGCTCTTTTTAACCATAGCCGCATTTGCCCTATTTGAACATCCAGAAGTTCTGCAAGAGATTTATCATCTAACGGTTGCTCTAAATTACTGAGAATCAAGGGTAAAACTGCTTCGTAAATATCTTTTGGAGGAAATTGGACTGTTGGTGTTTTCTCGTGTACGCGCGGCGAAGCTATCCCGTAGGGAATCGCATCTTCCGAAGTTCCATTAAATGCAACATTTATTTCTTCCGAGGCCGGTGCTTCCACTTCTGTTTTTGCGGTTACAATCTCCGATACTGAGTTTGACAGCGATCTATTTACTGCAATATCCGATGTTAATGAGTGTGTGACTTCCACCTCTGTAAATGCGGCTTGAATTTCTAACAACGAACCTTGTTTTTGTGGGTTTTCCTTGGTTTCTATGGCTGTTTCGATTGCTCCCAATTCTGATGCTTTAGCCTCCAAAATTTCCCTGAATTTTCCCCTTATTGAACTCCCAGGTATAAATAATGGAAATGGCAAAGGTTGTGCTCCCCGTTTCAGCAGTTGGCGATTGCCTTCTGGCACGGCATCATCTAGCACAAAAACCGGGACATCTTTGATCTTTTCTAGCGCTTCCACCGCACCCGCCCAAGTACCGCCAGTACCGACGGAACAACTGATGACAAGGGCGCGATCGGCTAAACCATAAATATATTTATTTCGCCCCATCGCATTGCCAACATTAAAACCAGCATTCGGATCGAAAGCAGATATTAAAGTCAGTCTGCCTTCTTTAATGCCAGCGCGGTATTTTCCAGCAACAGCAGAAGCGGCCAAACTGTCAGCCAGTACGCCAACAGCCGTTCCTCCCGCCTCCAGCGCGCTTAACATTGCCGCGGTATCTACCCCGCGCGCGCCGCCTGAAATTACCTGCATTTCTTGTTCCGCGCAAGTCTGTGCTACTCTCTGAGTGCGATCGAGTCCTTCTTCATCAACATCGCGAGAACCGACAATAGCTAATCCTCCCAGACCTAGCAATTTTATGTTGCCAATTCCATAGAGAATTGCTGGTGCTAAATGTTTCAATATTTGCTTGAGGCGCTTGGGGTATTGAGAGTCGCTTCTTCCCAATATCCACAGCCCTTGATTCGTCCATTTTTCAACAGCTAAACTCAGCATTACCCCTCGTTCTAATAATGCCGAAACTCTGTTAAAGTCGAGCTTACTTGCCGGAACTGATTGTAACAAATTTAAACAAGTTGAACTTAGCAAATCCGCTGGGCGCTTCTGATTTTCGCGCAGCCAACCAGCCAAATAATTATATTCGCTAAGCGTTAGAGGTTGCGGTTCTGTTTGCCGGTTTTGCCCGAAGCTGGCGCACAAGAGTAAAATTGCTTGAGTATCTGGTGGTAGTACATGATTCATATATCTAATCGGCGAGAGAGTTGAGGGATAATGCTAGCGGAAAAACTGACCCGCTACCACGTTGACGTAAAAGTGCCGCAATGACTGTAAAAGTCCACCGGGAATCTACCATATCGTCAACTAAGAAAACTGTTCCTGTTATTCCTTCCCAAGTGTCGATCGCAAATGCACCATCCAAATTATGAGCTTGCTGATAACTATTATTCATCTCTTTTTGAGGTCGTGTTGGGTTAATTTTCCGAATGACTGGCTTAAAAGGCAAATTTAATCGATCGGCCAGCTTTTGAGCAAAATTTGGTACTAAGTCGGGACGATTTAAAGAAGGTACGCAAGTCACCCAAGTAGGAAATGGTTCAGGTTGCCAGCGCTGAATCATTTCAAAAGCGCCCTCAACCAGTGCATCATTAAAATTATTATCCCGATACTTACCTAGTTTAACTAATTCTCCCCAACCTGCGTCACCCCATAAAGACAGAGCTCTTCCGGCTTCGGCTATTAAATTAGGTTTAATATTTCCCGATAAACGGTAAATTGGAAATGCTTGAGAAGGCCATTGTTTTCGGGGTTCGATAATTCGATCGCACCGCCGTAGGTACTGAATTGCTTGATTTACCATTTCCAGAGAAGGTGTTTCTGGCAGTAAAGGTTTACCCAAACACACAGCACATTTCCCACAGTTAGTTGGATTGGGGTCATCTAATTCTCCTGCAAGAAAAGCCATGAGGCATTGTGTGCTTTCGCCCATGTATTCTCGCATTTTATCTTGTTCTTGGCGGCGAATTTCTGTCAAACGTTCAATTTTATCGGTGTCTGGCTGATAGTTGACTGGGGTAGCGCACCACTTGGAACTTTGTTTGATCACCGGGGCGGGTGATTCTAGGGATAGTAGTTTTACAACTTTTTCAATCAGCCCTCTCGAAAGATTTAGTTCTTGCTCTAATTGGGGAACAGATAAGCCATTATCAGCTTGGTATAGTGCGTTTAAAATTAATTGCGTATGAGCTTGGGGAGGAAAAGCTGTTCTAATAAAATAGTTGGTAATGTCGTCATCTTCATCGCCACTTAAAACAATGCCATAGGCTTGTTCTACGGCTCTACCTGCTCGCCCTACTTGTTGATAATAATGAACAACGGAACCCGGACGTTGGTAATGAATGACGAATCCTAAATCGGGTTTGTCAAAACCCATTCCTAAAGCTACAGTTGCAACTAACGCTTTAATTTTGTTGTTGAGAAGTTGCTCTTCTAATGCTTCTTTATCAAGATTTTCCAGATTGCTGTGGTAGGCTTTAGCATCAATTCCTTGAATAGTTAACCAGTCCGTAACCCGTTCGGCATCTCTGATAGTTAGGGTGTAAATGATGCCGCTTCCCGGTAACTTGGGCAACTGTTCTGCTAACCATGCCATTCTTGCTGCTGAACTTCCCAGAGCGATATTTTGAAGTTGCAAACTTTCTCTAATTAAGTTTCCTCTGATTACGCGGAGATTTGAACTTAATTGATCGACGATATCGTTAACCACTCGGTTGTTAGCTGTAGCGGTTGTGGCTAAAACAGGTATGTTTGGAGGAAGAGCTTGCAAAATTCGGACAATCCGGCGATAATCTGGTCGAAAATCATGTCCCCAGTCGGAAATGCAGTGGGCTTCATCGACGGCAAATAACCCAATTTTTTGAGAAATTGGTAGCAGAATGGTGTTTGTAAAGTCTTGATTGGCGAGTCTTTCGGGGGAAATTAGGAGAACATCTATTTCTCCTGCTAGCAACTGAGTTTTTACGAGTTGCCATTCCTCTGTATTGGAGGAGTTAATTGTTGCTGCTTTAATGCCAATTCTATCGGCGGCGGCAATTTGGTTTCGCATGAGAGCGAGTAGAGGTGAAATCAGGAGTGTGGGGCCGGCTCCTCTATCTCGCAGCAGCCGAGTTGCTAAAAAATAGACTAAGCTTTTACCCCAACCAGTGCGCTGTACAACCAGCAGTTTCGAGCGCTCTTCGATTAAAGAGGCGATCGCTTCCCACTGTCCGTCTCGAAAGTCAGCTTGTGTGTTGTTGAGAGCTATCTGGAGAAGCGAGCGCGCTCGATATTTCAATTCTACTGTCATATTGCTAACCTGTTGGTGAAACTTCCTGATTTTGTAATTTCGTGTTAAAAATAACAGGACTAATTACTAACATGATATCACCAACTACCCAAGTCTTAATTCGTACTTTTTTGCCCGCTGGGAACAGGCAAAGATTGAACAGGTGTCGGAGGCCAATTAGAGCGACTTCTGCTGAGAGTAGTAGACACCAAAGCATAGCCCAAAACAGCAGGAAGCACGATCGCGCTCACAAACACGATCGCCGCCGCCCAAGTCATGGCAGTCGAGATCGGGCCGTAATGAGTGCGGTAAGGGTCAAACGTTGGTAAATTAGGCATCGGGGCGTCCCGCAGCGCGATCGGACGTTTGAACCGCACCCGCCTGTCGTCGAGCTTTTCGAGCAAAATCCAGCCAACCTCCGCCTCTTCCCGACACAGCTTCTGAAAAATCGCAGGATTGCGGAACAAATCATTGCTAGCCCGCACAATCTTGTACTCCCAAACCGTCAAATCAACAGCATTAGGAGCGGATTTGGGATTGCCATTCGATCGCGGATTTTCAGGCGCATTAAAATTATCTTCTTGAGATTCGTACCGAGTCAAAACTTCCTCCTCCTCCTCGTACTTTTGCCCCGCAGCCAATTGCTCGCGGCTCACAAATACACCCGCGAGCGCAGCCTCCAAGCCGAGACTGCCAACCATCAAACTCCAAATCAGAATTTCAACCATAAAAGGAGTTAAAAGTTAAAAATCAAAAACTAAAAAGACTCGCTTTTAACTTTCAATCTTTAATTTTCAAATAGCCTTCCACCAGACAATCTGCACCTACGGCGCGCCAAGAAATCCGCTCTAAAGTTAAAGCCTCAGTCATCGCCGAAAAGCCCAAATCTCCTACAGGAGTTGGAGCTCCTTGACCCCCGACAATTTTAGGAGCAATAAAAGCCATAATTTTTTGAACTGCACCCTCAGCAATTGCCTGAGCGGCCAAAGTGCCGCCGCACTCCCAGAGTACAGAAAGAAAAGATCGATCGTACAAATAAGCCATAACATTAGTCGGTGTCAGCGGCGAGAGCTCCACAACTTCCACCCCTTTGGCGATCAAAAATTCCTGAAATTCCGGGTTAACCCCAGGCTCAGTCAGCACCAAAGTAGCCGCCACAGAGGTTTCCCACAACCACGCCGACTTCGGCAAATCCAAAGTGCGGCTCATCACCACCCGCAGGGGATTATTCCTATCAGGTTGGTGACTCGTCAGTAGGGGATTGTCCAGACGCACCGTATTTCCCCCAACAATCACAGCATCGCAGCCGACGCGCACCCGGTGTACCTCGCTCCGTGCCTCCTCGCCTGTTACCCAAGCGCTGTGGCCGCTAGTAGTAGCAATTTTACCGTCCAAAGTCATCGCATATTTCAAAATTCCCAAAGGCCGGCGGTACAAAATCCGGTGCACGAAAGCCTCGTTCAGTTTTTGGCAAGCTTCCCCTTCCACTCCCGCCACCACTTCAATGCCAGCCTCTCGCAACCGGGCAAGTCCAGTTCCAGCTACCAAAGGATTCGGATCGACCATGCCAGCCACTACTTTTGCCACCTTCGCCTTAACTAAAGCTTCGGAACAGGGGGGAGTCCGGCCGTAGTGGTTGCAGGGTTCCAGGTTCACGTAAACAGTCGCTCCTTCGGCGAGTTCCCCCGCTTCCCGGAGCGCAAAAACTTCGGCGTGAGGTTGGCCGGCACCGGGATGAAACCCTTCGCCGACAATCTTGCCGTCTCGGACAATTACAGAACCGACAAGGGGGTTGGGTGCGGTTTTGCCCAGAGCACGGCGAGCCAATTCTATGCAGCGGCGCATCATGGCTCGATCGAACTCTTGAACTTCGCTGTTTTCCAGTTGTTTTGTAGCTTGCTGCTGTCCGTTAGCTAAGCTGGCGATCGGTTTAGCGCCCGCCGGAAAAGTTTCCATGAGATTTTGCGTGATATTTAACCCTAAGTTTAGTGAGTTTGATGCTAATTTTGGCTGCGAACCGACGATCGATTGCTGCTGGGGCAAACTGTACGTTACCGCTGAGATATTGCACCATTCTCAATTAGCCTTTTATGAACAGGCTTTTCGGCCTGTTCCACAAAAGATAAATTTTGTTGTGGAACAGGCCGAAAAGCCTGTTGGTGACAAGGGTGCAAGATGCGAGTTACCAGGAGTGAAGGGCTATTTAGGCCGATCGACCCCGCAGGCCCGAACAAATAGCTTTAACATTAAGAAACAATAACAGGTGCTTGAGAAAACAATGAGTCAGGACATGGAGCGGGAATTTGCCAGCCGCGACGAATTAATTGCCTACGTGCGCCAACAGTTCCCCGAAGCAGCCGGCCGGGACAGCAGCGTACCCCCGATCCTAGGCGGGCGCAAAGCAGCCGAGACAGCCCTGCAACAAATTGACCCCGGCAAGTACGCCTCAACCCGCAATTTCCAGGGCGGTGCGGTAACGCGCTTGTCGCCCTATTTGCGCTACGGCGTTTTGAGTCTTGCCGAAGTCCGGGATGCCGTGCTGGAGAAGGTGCGGCATCCAGAAGATGCCGTAAAACTTGTCAACGAGTTGGGCTGGCGGGATTATTGGCAGCGACTGTATGCCGAATTGGGCAACGGGATTTGGCAAGACCGGGAAGCTTACAAAACTGGTTACACTGCTTCATATTACAGCGAAACTCTGCCGCAGGATGTCGTCGAGGGCACGACTGGTTTGGTTTGCATCGACAGTTTCAGCCGCGAGTTGCGAGAAACTGGTTATTTGCACAATCACCAGCGGATGTGGATGGCCGCTTATCTGGTACACTGGCGGCGCGTGCGCTGGCAAGCCGGAGCTCGCTGGTTTTTGCAACATTTGCTAGATGGAGATCCGGCGAGCAATAATCTTTCTTGGCAGTGGGTAGCGAGCGCTTTTAGTCACAAACCTTATTTTTTTAATCGGGAAAATTTGGAGCGTTACACTAAGGCGGTTTATTGTCGGGATTGTCCTCTGTACGGGCAGTGCGATTTTGAGGGAACTTACGAATATTTGGAAGGGAAGTTGTTTCCTCATGGAGAAAAGGTCGATCGCAGCGGCGGTTCTAAAAGTTGGGAACGCCCTAAAAAAGGTCGCAGAAATTAAAAAGTTATTGGTTGACTGTTGACTGTTGACTGTTGGCGGTTAACTATTGTCATTAGTTACCAATTCCCAATTCCAAATTCCCAATTCCAAATTCCCAATTCCAAATTCCCCATTCCCCATTTCCCATTTATGAACAATCCGATTATTTGGCTGCACGGCGACTGTTTGAGTCCTGAAGGCCCGGCTTTTCAAGCGCACCCAGATGCACCGGCCATCTGGGTTTGGGATGATGCGCTGATTGATGAGTGGCAGTTGAGTCTCAAACGAATGGTTTTTATTTACGAATGTTTGCTGGAGTTGCCGGTAGTTATTCGGCGGGGCGATGTGGCTGCGGAAGTTATCGCTTTTGCGATCGAATCCGGCGCCAATCAAGTGGTGACTGCGGAAAGTCCCAGTCCTCGGTTTCAGGATATTTGCCGGAAAATTAAGCGTTCGCACCCAGTAGAAGTTTTGCCGCCGGAACCCTTTGTCCGCTACGATGGTTACATTGATTTGAAGCGTTTTTCTCGCTATTGGCGCGTCGCTGAAAAATATGTTTTCTAATTGGGAATAGGAAATAGGAAATAGGAAATAGGTGTTCTTTTCTCTTATTCCCTCTTCCTTCTTCCTGAAATCCGTTACATCCGTTAGATCCGTTACATCTGGCGCAAGCGAATCCGTTGCCGAACTTCCTTCTTCCTTCAACTCCCCTTCAAACGCTCCAACAGCCATTGAAATCTCGATGCCGCCAAATCGGGATTTTCGACATTTCCCCGGAGGGCGTCCTCGCCGTCGGGCTCTTCATATATTAAACCATCACTATCATCGCCGAAGCGTTTGACTGTACCCCGGAGTCTCGACGACAGAAATTTGGTAATCGCCCGATAAAACCGCAGGGAAAAAAGCACGTCTTGCTCGAGTTTTTCAGTTAGCAGCCGCCGGGGAATTGACAGGATGAGGCACTCTTCAATTGCCGTGACGCTAGCAGAAGGAAGCCTCCCGTCTACAAAAGACATTTCGCCTAACACTTCGCCGGAAATAATTTTTCCAATTTCTTTGTCGCCCAAAGATGATACAGCCACGCTCAAAGTTCCCTCCAGAACTATGTACAGGGCGTCTAAGGGCTTACCTTCGGCGATCAGGGTTGTGCCGGGGAGGACTTGGGTGCGGGTGCCGTTGGCGAGCATCCAATCGATGTCGCGATCGCTCAATTCGCCTAATATCACTAGAACTTTGCTCATAAAGTCAGGTTGAGATGAGATAATTTGTATTTTTTTACTTGTTTAGTTGCGTGCTGTTGTGAGATGGTCAGACCCTGAGCGAAAGCGAAGGCTAAACTTTACAAATAGAACACTAAATTTTACACAATTTTCATAATATTCAGTAATTTTGACACGATCGAGCCACAAATCTTTCTCGAATCGGTGGTATTATTCTACATTACTTGTCCTGGACCCTGCAGCAGCCGATCGCGTTGTATTAAGTGTACTTGCTGTGGACGGCGGGACTGCCAAAACAGTTTTAAAAGCTTGTTTTCTCTTGGTTTAGAGCTGGTGCGCCCTCAAAAACCGGATTTTTCCCGCGTGGCTGCGAGTGCAGCGCCCCCAAGTAAAGTATTGTAGGATGCAAGCGAGGCGAACGATCGACCCCTAAATTAAACAAGATTAAGGATGAAATCATCCCTAGGATTGATTTTTTGCCGATCGATCTGTAAATTAAAATTAGCCTCTAAACCCACCGTCCGTTCTTGAATCTTAATCAGCTTGAGAGTTGACTATTCAACGGTAAAATGGCAATCTAGGAACAACACAACTCATATTTGTGTCTTTTGTTCCCAAAGCTCTCGACGTTCTCCCTCAAACACTTACACTTTTAACACACCCTTCATTGAGGAGTTGCTATGAATAGTCTATTTTCCAAGTCTACTTTCGCGTTAATAAATCTTGCTGCTTTAGCTGTTTGTTGCAGTACCATGTCAGCGAAAGCTGAAACTGGCAACTTGCCCGATGTCGCTACAACTGCAACAATCGCAGCTCAAAATATTGACCAAATTTCTGAGCCAGCGGCAACTTCAGCAGTTAAACCAGACGCAGAAACAACGGCTAGTAATAAAAAAATTGATTCTATCAGTTGGAGCGAACTAACAGAAGGGGCAGAGCCAGTCGCCTCTGAACCTGCGGCAAACTTGCAAGTATCTATTGCTGCACCCGAAAAATCGGCAGCAGCAACATCTGAAATTGCTGAGACAGAAACAGCGCAAAATACCTCCATTGCTGCTGAGACCCAAAAGTCGGAAGAAACCGCTAAAATTGCTGATAATAGCGTCAAAGTGGAGTCAACAGTCGAGACTGCCAAAAAGAACGATCGACCAACCTCAATTGTTGCCCAGAGCAATCATCTTGAAGTAGCAGCAACGAAGGAAGAAAAAGAAGTCCAAACAGCACAAGAATTGTTGAGCAATCCTGTCAGCACTTCCGCCTCAGCTTTGACAAACCAACCGAAAGTTGCCCAACAACCGGCAACTGTCTCGGAACCAACTGAAAAAGTGGCTCAAGGAACTCAAATCCGACCAGGCCGAGCAACCCGTTCTGGGCCCAGCTACATCGGGATTGGCGGCAATCTAGGTTTTGGCGGAGATTCAGCTTTAGGCGACGGTTCATTTGCGATTATTAGCAAAATCGGTTTGACGAACAATTTCTCGGTGAGACCGACTGTTTTGTTCCGCGACAACTTAGCTTTTCTAGTTCCTGTTACCTACGATTTTGTATCTCAAGAGACCGTGGAAGTCAGCGACGATTTTGTGATTACTGCTGCTCCTTATGCAGGTGCTGGCGTACTAATTTCTACCGGCGATGACGGTACTTTTGGCTTCCTGATTTCGGGTGGTGTAGATGTGCCGCTCTCGAGAAATTTTACAGCAACAGCGGGACTGAATATTGGTTTTGTAGACGGAGCTGAAGTGGGATTGTTAGTCGGTGTCGGCTATACGTTCCCGAATATTGCCCGGTAGTGTTGCTGTTTGAGCAAACGCAGGACAAATAAATAAGCGCGGGGTTGGCTGTAGGAATACAGTCAACCCTTTTTTTGATGATGGAAAATCTTCCTGTGCGACCGATGTATGGTGCGCCACAAGCACAGACCGGTAATGTAGGTTGCCTCATCAGCACAGAGCGCCGATATTGATTTTTGTGAAAGATATAATGATGGTGCGATCGATCTGAGATGTTGCGTCATTTTCAATAAGCTTTTTATGGACGGGCTCTCCTGCCCATCCCACAATCAAATTCACTCCAATTAAATAATTTCCCTTTTTTCTTGTGGGATGGGCGTCCCGCCCGTCCTTAAAAGACGGGCTCTCCTGCCCATCCCACAACAGTCATCAAGAGTGTAAGTTATTTAATTCTCATTCCTATTGTCAAGAACGGGCAAGATGCCCGTTCCACAAAGAGTAGATTTTCTTGTGGGGTGGGCAGGAGAGCCCGCCCAAAAAAGGATTATTGAAAATGGTGCAAGATATAAGATCGATCGCACTTTCTCACCAACCACCCGAAAAAACCGTGACCAAAACAGAAATCTTAGCAGCACTCAAAAATCTGACAGCAGAAGAACGCCTAGAAATCATCGAAACAGCTTCCCGGATGATGCGCGAAGAAATAGAAGAAAAAGCCCAGCGCAAAGCCGAGAGAAAGCGGAAACTCAGAGCCGCAGCAGAAGCAGCAGTGCCCTTGTATGAACCAGGAGGGCCGCTTCACGATTTGTGGTCGCCCGACAGCGAACCGTATTTCGATTCAGAGGAAGAATACCTGAACGCAGGGGTAAAAACTAATGCGTAAAGGCGAAATTTGGCTTGTCAGACTAGATCCAACGGTGGGAGATGAAATTGGCAAAACTAGACCTGTTGCGGTTGTTAGCGATGATGAAGTGGGAAATTTGCGGCTCAAAGTAATTGTTCCGATTACAGCATGGAACGATCTTTTCTTCCCGCTTGATTGGATGGTGCAGCTCGAACCGACCTCAAAAAATGGCTTGGCGAAACTCTCAGCAGCCGATACTTTTCAAGTCCGTTCCGTTTCCCAACAAAGATTTGTCCGACAACTTGGAACCTTGTCCGAGACAATTATGGAAGAAATTGCAGAAGCACTGACAATTGTTCTGGATCTAGATTGAATAACTAGGCAACAGCGTACAAATAGTGTTATTTATAGATAGATTGTATGGCGCGATGGCCTAAATGATTCCTATACAGCTTACACTCAAAAATTTTCTCAGCTATCGCGAAGCTGCTTTAGACTTTCGCGGCTTGCACACCGCTTGCATTTGCGGGCCCAACGGTGCTGGCAAATCCTCTCTCTTAGAAGCGATATCCTGGGCACTTTGGGGCTGTTGCCGCAGCGATACGGAAGACGATATCATCCATATCGGCGAAATTGATGTGCGCGTTGATTTCACTTTCTCCACCGGCGGCCAAATCTATCGGGTGATTCGCAACCGCCGGCGCGGACAATCGGGAAGTTTGGAATTTCAAGTCAGTTTGAATTCTGCCGAGAGCGAGGAAAAACTTAATTTTCGCACGCTCACAGACAAGGGGCTCAGAACAACTCAGCAAAAAATTCTCGAACAGATCAAATTAGATTACGATACTTTCATCAACTCGGCGTATTTGCGGCAGGGGCGAGCTGATGAATTTATGCTCAAAAAGCCGATCGAACGCAAACAAGTTTTAGCCAACCTGCTCAAACTCGACTCCTACGATACTTTATCCGACCAAGCCAAGGATACCTCTAAACAATTTAAAGCTCAAGTCGAAGTGCTCAAGCAGAATTTGCTAACCGTACAAGAGCAACTGCAACAAAAAGAGACCATCGCTTCCGAACAAACTCAATTGCAGCAAGCAACGGATTTGCTTCAGCAGCAGCAGCAAGCCGACACAGCCGAGTTGCAGCAACTGCAACTCCAGCACCACAACCGCCAAACTTGGCAAAAACTCCTCGCAGGCCACCAGCAACAGCACTACAATATCACTCAAGAATGCCGCCGCTTGCAGCAAGAACTCAGCGCTGCCAAACAGCAGCAAAATGAGCTGCAAGCCCTCCTAGGGCAAGAAAATGAAATAACAGAAGGGATTGCGTATTTTCACAGCTTGCAAGCAACAGAAGAGACTCTGGCTTGCAAATTCAAAGCTAACCAAGAAGCCCAAAATCAGCGCCAGCAATTGCAAGAACAGCAGCGGCAAGAACTGAGCTTTTTGCAAAGCAAAATTCAGCAGTTGCAAGCTCAATTAGATGTTTTAGAACAAGATGAAAAAGATGTTCTGGAGATTCTCAAACAGCAGCCGGAGGTTGACAAAGGACTCGCACAGTTGCAAGCAGTTCGATCGCGCCTCAACGAACTAGAGCAACTGCAACTGCAAGTTTCGCCGCTGCTACAACAGCAGCAGCAAAAGCAACAAAAGCTCGATCGCGCCCGCGCCGGTTTAACCGCCCGCTTAGAGGAAATCAACCGACAGGTGCAAGTTCAGCAGCAGCAGCGACAGCCGCAATTACAGCAGGAAATCTCGGCCATCGCCAATCAAATTTTGCAGTTGGAAAACAAGCGAGTTTATCAGCAGCGAGTCCGCGAAAAAGGTCAAGAAAGGCACGACTTTCTCGGAAACCTGCAAGCCAAAAGCCGCGACTATCAAACCAGACTCGCCGAGATCGACCAAAAACTGCAACTGCTGCGGAAACATGAAGGAGAAAAAATTGCAGGTGAAGGTAAAGCCTCGAATTTTGCGGAAAACGAGCCATCGAATTCGCATTTAATGGTGCGGGATGTAAATTTTGGCAATTGTCCTTTGTGCGATCGACCTTTAGACGAACACTACTGGAATTTGGTAGTCGCAAAACACCACTCCCAACAGCAGGAAATCTGGAACCAACTGTGGGTTGTCCGCGAACAGTTGGCCGTCTCCGAGCGCGAAATTCAAGTTCTCAGACATGAATACCGCGAACTAGAAGAGGAATTAGCGCCGTACCAAGAATTGCGGGAACGCCGCAGCCATTTGCAAGCACAATTAGATAGTCTTAGCCAAGACGAAAACCGCCTGCAAAGTATGCGTCAAGACGCGGCAGAAATAGAGCGGTTGCTGCGTACCGGCGAGTATGCAGCGGAGGATTTGGGCGAACTCCAGCACATCGAACAGCAACTGCAACAGCTCAATTACAGCGATCGCAGCCACTCGCTCGCCCGCAGCGATGAAAAGCGCTTGCGGTGGGCGGAAATTAAGCAAGCTCAAATCAAAGACGCTCAGCAGAAACTGAATAAAATTAATGCCCGCCGCCCGGATTTGCAAACTCAATTAGCCACCGTACAGCAACAGTTAGAACAGCAAAAAAATACCTCGAAAATACAGCAGCAAATTCTGTCTTTAGATAGATACATTGCGGAAGTTGGCTATAATTTGGAACAGCACGAACACGTGCGGAGCGAAATGCGCCGATCGCAGTTTTGGATCGCCCGCGCTGAAAAATTGCGATCGGCAACTGTGCAGTACCCGCAAGTGCAGCAGCGGGTTAATGAAATAGCAAATTCCATCGCAGTGCGCGATCGAGATTTGCAAGCTGTCAGCGCTCAAACTTCCGCGATGAACCAGCAATTGCAACAACATCCCGATCCCGCAGCCAGAATAAGTGCGATCGAACAGCAAATCAGTCGCCGCCGCCAGCAGCTAGACCAACATTTGGGAAGTCTCGGACGACTCCAGCAGCAGCAGCAAAATCTGGAAACTCTGCAAGTTCAGCTAATAGCTCAAAAAGAGCAAATGCAAGTTGCCAAACGCCAGCAGCGAGTTTATCAAGAGTTGGGTCAAGCCTTTGGTAAAAACGGCATTCAAGCTTTAATGATTGAAAATGTTTTGCCTCAACTCGAAGCTGAAACAAATCAGATTTTGTCGAGATTGAGCGCGAATCAATTGCACGTTCAATTTATTACTCAGCGGGCGGCGGCTTCTAAAAAAGCAACTAAATTGATTGACACTTTAGACATTTTAATTGCTGATGCTCGCGGTACTCGCGCCTACGAAACTTATTCGGGCGGTGAAGCTTTTCGGATTAATTTTGCGATTCGGCTGGCGCTGGCGAGACTGCTGTCTCAGCGGGCGGGCACGGCTTTGCAAATGTTGATTATTGATGAGGGATTCGGGACTCAGGATGCGGAAGGGTGCGATCGGCTGATTGCTGCAATTAATGCGATCGCCTCCGACTTCGCCTGCATTCTCACCGTTACCCATATGCCCCACCTGAAAGAAGCTTTTCAAGCCAGGATTGAAGTCAGCAAAACAGCTCGGGGTTCTTCCATCAGCTTGTCAATTTAAAAGGGCTGACGAGCCGGATGGAAGGAGGAGAAGAAACAAGTAGAAAATATAAGTATTTTCACCTTTTGTTTTCTTTCCGCCCTCGATATTTTCACCTTGTTTTATGGATAAGAAATGTGAATTAAATAACTTCCACTCTTGAAAGTGGGATGGGCGTCCCGCCCGTTCAAAAAGGACGGGCGGGACGCCCATCCCACAATAACAATTAAGATTGTAAGTTATTTAATTCGCGATCCTAAGTGCCGAATCCCTTCTGTTATCATACTTTCAAACAAGAAGGCCGCTTTATGCCCCTGCTCTCAACCATTATGGAATCAGCCATTGCCCATCTAAAATCTACAATCTAAAATGGTATTAGTTGTTTTCCCCGCCGGCTTTCGTGGAATGCTGACTTTGCTAACACAGCTAAATTAAAAATAAAATTATAGAATAAGAATGGCTCAAGCTATTTATAAGTTTTTATTGTTCTGTCCCCTCCTCGGAAGTTTGGATATTGCTACAGATGACAACAGACTCTTTCAACCTGTCTCTCCTAGAACGGGCGATCGCAGCGTCGAGCAACAGCATCCTCATCGCCGATGCTCGCAAGGCTGACACACCTATTATCTACTGCAATCCTGCTTTTGAGAAACTGACCGGTTACAGTGCCCGAGAAGTTATTGGACGCAACTGCCGATTTTTGCAGGGCCCGGATACCGATCGGGCCGAATTAGACAAACTTCGCAGCAGTTTGGAAGCGGGAACGGAAATTCAGGTAGTGCTCAAAAATTATCGCAAAGACAAAACTCCTTTTTGGAATGAATTAATGGTTTCCCCCATCTTAGACAATCAGGGAAAATTAACTCATTTTATCGGAGTTCAGAACGATATTAGCAAAAGAGTAGCAGCCGAAACTGCCAGGGAAGAAAGCGAAGAAAGATTGCGCGCGATTGCCACTACAACTCCCGTTCCCCTGTTAATTACGCGCCTAGAAGACAGCGTTATTTTGTATGCAAATCCTGCTGTTGGTGAAAGTTTCGGTGTGAGTTACGAACAACTTGTTGGTGGAGAAGAAATTGACATTTATGCCAATATCAATGACAACATTCAATTGCTAGAATTAGTCAAAGAAAACGGATTTAGCGACAGCGAAGAAATCTGCCTCAAGAAAGCAAATGGCAGTTTTTTTTGGGTAAAAATGTCGATGCGAGCGATTAATTTTAATGGCGAAGCCGCAATTTTATCGGCATTTTACGATATTACCGATCGCGTAGAAGCAGAAACAGCACTGCGGCAAAGCGAAACGAGGTTTCAAAAACTAGCCGCCAACGTTCCGGGAATGATTTATCAATTTCAGTTAGCAGCAGACGGCACTATGTCATTCCCCTACGTCAGTTCCGGCTGTCGCGAACTCTGGGAATTAGAACCAGATGTACTCCAAAATTCAGCTATTCCCGCGCTCGAAATAATTCACCCAGACGATGCGCCAAGCTTCCAGGAATCTGTTGCTATTTCAGCTAAAACTTTAGAGCCTTGGCGGTGGGAAGGCAGATTTGTTTTTCCGGGCGATCGGATTAAGTGGATTAGCGGGGCTTCCCGGCCAGAACCGGGCGAAAAAGATAACATTATTTGGGACGGCTTGTTGATTGATATTAGCGATCGCAAACTTGCAGAATCAGCGCTGATCCAAAGCGAAGCCAGATTCCAAAAAATGGCCGCCAACGTGCCGGGAATGATTTATCAATACTTGCGGCATCCCGACGGTTCCGATAAATTCATTTATGTCAGTTCCGGCTGTTGGGAACTCTACGAATTAGCTCCAGAAAAAGTTGAACAAAACTCCGATTTAATGTGGGCAACGGTGCATCCAGAAGACCTAAAAACTCTGTTAGAATCAATCGCAATTTCCGGCAAAACTCTCAAACCTTGGATATATGAAGGGCGGATCGTAACCCGATCGGGAAAACTGAAATGGATTCGCGGTATTGCCCGCCCCGAACGGCAGCCTGGGGGCGATATACTGTGGGAGGGAGTGACAATCGACATCAGCGATCGCAAGCTAGCAGAAATCGCCCTGGGCCAGTCAAAAATCGCCCTGCAACAAGCCAATCAAGAACTGGAAAAGCGCGTCCTAGAACGCACGGAAGCCTTGGAAACATCCCAAAAAATGCTGTGGTCGGTAATCAACAACATCCCTCAGTTAATCGCCTGGAAAGATCGAGATTTAGTTTACTTGGGAGGCAACAAAAACTTTGCCAAAGTCGCAGGTTTCAATCACCCAAGTGAAATCGCAGGTCTCACCGACTTCGATATGCCCTGGAAGCCCGAAGAAACAGAATTTTTTCGAGCCTGCGACCGCCGCATCATGGCAACCAACACCCCAGAATATCACATAATAGAATCCAAAATGCAAGCCGACGGCACCCAGTGCTGTCTGGATACAAATAAAATACCTTTACACGACAATTCCGGCAATGTTGTCGGCATTTTGTCTACCTTTGAAGACATCACCGAGCGGCTTTCCCTAACAGCTAAAGTCCGGGCTAGCGAGGAACTATTTCGCACAATTTTTGAAGATGCACCCATCGCTATTTACTTAGCTAATTTAGATGATAACAAGTTAGTGAGAGTCAATAAAACTTACTGTGAAATGCTGGGATATACCGCAGCAGAATTGCTAGCCAAAACATTTATTGAACTTGGGCATCCCGAAGATTCTCCAAAAAATGTCCAAGTTGCTGATTCTCTTGAGCGGGGAGAAATTACTCACTATCAAATCGAACTCCGCCAGATTACCGCAACAGGTAAAATTGTTTGGGTAAACGTGACAGCTACTTTAATTCGAGACGGCGAAGGACAACCTATTTACAACTTAGGGATGATTGAAAATATAACCAATCGCAAAATTTCCGCCGCCGCACTTCAAGCTTCCGAATCTCAATTAAGAAAACAAGCCGCCCAATTGCAAGAAGCCTACGAACAACTACAAAACGCTCAAATCCAATTAGTTCAATCCGAAAAAATGTCGAGTCTCGGTCAGATGGTAGCTGGGATTGCCCACGAAATTAACAATCCCGCAACTTTTATTAACGGGAATATTTCTCACACTTACAACTATTTTAACGATTTAATTGAACTGTTAAGTCTCTACCAGGAATGCTATCCGTTCCCAGTACCTCAGATAGCTGAAAAAGTTAAGGAATTAGATTTGGATTTTCTGAAGGAAGACTTGCCAAAAATGCTGAATTCCATGAGAGTAGGAGTAGAAAGAATCAGTAATATTGTCTTGTCGCTGCGAAATTTTTCGAGACTGGATGAATCAGAAATGAAGTTGGTAGATATTCATGAAGGAATTGACAGTACACTGTTAATTTTGCAGCACAGATTGCATCAAGCAAGTAAAAAAAGCAGTATTGAAATTATTAAAGAATACGGAAAAATTTCCAAAATTTACTGTTGTGCAGGTCAGTTAAACCAGGTATTTCTAAATATTATCAGCAATGCGATCGACGCTCTAGAAAACCAACCGGAACCTCGGACGATCGTGATTCGCACCCTTATGAAAAAAGCTGGGTTGAAAAGCCACAGTAAAAGCCAGCTCAGTGATTGCGATCGCATTGTAATTTGCATCGCCGACAGTGGGCCGGGAATGAGCGAAGAGGTTCGCAAGCGGCTATTTGACCCGTTCTTCACCACCAAGCCCGTAGGGGCTGGAACCGGCTTAGGATTATCCATCAGCCATCAGATTGTGGTAGAAAAACATAAGGGAAGCCTGCGGTGCATCTGTGCGCCCGGACAGGGAGCGGAATTCTGGATTGAAATCCCCTGCTGAGCGATCGTCCATTAATCTAAAAGTTTAAATATCTAACTTTTAATTCCCAATTGCCGTCGGTGCTTGAGTTATCAAGGTTTTGAATTAACCGCACTCAGAGACCGAAACAAATCGCACTCAGCGGTGTGCTAATCTGCTGCCCTTATTCGCTAGGCAAATATGCTGAAAAAACTACCTTTATCCTGGTCTCGCTACATTCCAGCCGGGTTGACGCTGGCTTTGGGTGTCGGACTGTCGGTTTTGACATTCGCCTTGGTTTGGGACTGGGAAGACAAGCGCCGCGACTACGAAATGCACCGCCGCATTGACGATATTTCGATCGGCATCGAACGCCAACTCAACTCCGACTTAGATACTGTTCTCGCCCTCAGCGACTACATGAAAGCCTTCAGCGCCGTCGAGCGTTCCTCTTTTGCCCGGTTTGTCGCCCGTCCCCTATCCGTCCACCCCAGCCTGCAACTCCTGGCTTGGGCCCCCCGCGTCCCCCAGGACGAGCGGCCGGGCTACGAAACCAAAGCTAGAACCGAAACAGATCCCAGCTTCGAGATTACAGAGCGCGGGCCGCGAGGAGAACTCCGCAAGGCCCTCCAGCGTTCCGAATACTTCCCGGCTTTCTACGTCGAACCACCAGCCGGAAACGAGACAGTCTTAGGCTTTGACCTCGCCTCCCACCCAGAAATCCGCCCCGCGCTCGATCGAGGGCGCGATACAGGAGAAATGATTGTCACCAACTACATCGGCTTAACTCAGGGCGCTTCCCCGGAACTAGGTCTTTTGGCCATAGTTCCGATTTACGAAAACAGCAGTAAACCGACTACCCTGGAATCCCGCCGCCAACTGCTACAAGGATTTGTTCTGGGCGTATTTCGAGGCAAAGATATTTTCCAAACCTCTTTAAAAGGACGCAATACCGAATACCTCAATATTTATCTCGTTAGCGAGGCTCCAGACAAGCAACAACCACCCTCGCTGTTACCCCAAACGCCCAACCCGGTTCTCAAAAATCTCCCTGCTAACGGACAAATTCAGCAATTTGCGGTGCAGTTCCAATCCGCGAGCCAACAAGTGCTTCCAGCATCAGCCGCTGCTGACCGAACCCTGATGCAAAACTGCCCAATTCTTGACAATCCAGCCCCGAACTATACAGCTTGCAGAAGGCGGCTGAAAATTAGCGGCCGCCAGTGGTCTATGTACGTGTCGGCAACGCCGGAAATTCGCAGGCTTCGCAAGCACTGGCGCTCTTGGGGAACTCTGACGATGGGGATGCTGTGGACTCTGATTCCGGTGACATATATGCTGACATCTTTGAGTCGCACCGCCCAAATCGAAAAGCTAGCCGGAGAAAGAATTCGCCAAGCCGAACAGTTGCAGGCTGCTTACCTGCAGTTGGAACTCGAACAAGCTAAATCCGAGCAACTGCTGCTAAACGTTTTGCCCGCAGCGATCGCCCTGCGTTTGAAGGACAACGAACACAATATCGCCGAAAGTTTTGCGGAAGTCACTGTGATGTTTGCCGACATTGTGGGGTTTACAGAGCTTTCGTCAAGAATTTCAGCGACGGCGGTGGTGGAAGTGCTCAACGATATTTTTTCGGCTTTTGACCACTTGGCCGATCGCCACGGTTTGGAGAAAATTAAGACTATTGGTGACGCTTACATGGTTGTCGGCGGTTTGCCTACAGCCAGAGAGGATCACGCCGAGGCGGTTGCGAACATGGCGATCGATATGCTGCACGAAATTAGGCTGCTGAGTTTAGAACATTCGGAACCTTTCAGCATTCGGATCGGGATTAGCAGTGGCCCTGTCGTTGCCGGCGTCATCGGCTTAAAAAAGTTTATTTACGACCTCTGGGGCGACACAGTAAATATTGCTTCGCGCATGGAATCCCACGGGATTACCGGCTGCATTCAAGTCACCGCCGAAACCTACGAGATATTAAAAGATAAATATAGTTTTCAGAAGCGCGGCGCTATTCAAGTTAAGGGCAAGGGATACATGGTTACTTATTTGCTGACTGGAAAAAAAGATTATTGACTGAAAGCATCGAGGATACAAGCCCCCGAATTTATCTCGCGCAAGTCAATGCTTCAATCTAAAATCTAAAATCTAAAATCGATTGACTCAGCCCAAAAACCGATACAAGCCTCCGATTCCCCGATCGACTAAGACTTGCGATCGCCAAGCTAAAATAGTGTAAGCTCAAGGTATTATATCACCCCTGCACCAACTGAGGAAAAACCATGACGACGCTGCTAATTCAAACCGAAAGCGTCCCACTGACGGTCAATTTCCCTGCGATTCAATCGATGACTGTTGAACAGTTTTATGAATTCTGTCTAGTTAATCGCGATTTGAGAATTGAGCGTACAGCCAGTGGGGAAGTTATCATTATGTCACCAGCTTTTTCAGATACAGGGAACCGCAACATTAAAATTGCTCAGCAACTTGCGAACTGGGCAGAAGAAGATGGCACAGGTGAAGCGTTTGACTCCAGTGCAGGCTTTACCTTGCCGAATGGAGCAACCAGATCCCCCGATGCCTCATGGATTAAACTAGAGCGCTGGAATGCCTTAACAGAAGAAGAAAAAGCCTCCTTCGCACCGATTTGTCCTGACTTTGTGATTGAATTGCGGTCTGCTAGTGACACTCTCAAGGGATTGCAAAACAAGATGCAAGAATATATTGAGAACGGTGTATCCCTCGGCTTTTTGATCGATCGCAAAAACAGAAAAGTCTACATCTACCGTCCCAATCGCGAACCGGAAATCTTAGATAATCCTGAAACAGTCAGCGCAGATCCAGAGTTACCGGGATTTGTCTTGCGGATGGCAAAAATCTGGTGATTTAGAGCATTAAACCATACTCAAAGACATCAATTCATCTGTCATTTCAAAATTCGCCGTCACACTTTGCACGTCGTCCAAATCTTCCAGTGCATCCATTAACTTCAGGAGCGATCGAGCTTTTTCTGGAGTGTCTATTTCCACTGTATTGCTGGGAATTCAGCGATTTTTAGACTGCAAAACTGCAATTTTTTTTTTCAAATGATACTCCCCGCTCTTTCATAGACTGGGATTCTTGGTTCATAGATCCCTTATTTTTTAGCTCGAATCACTAAATCAATTAACTGTTATCGTCCCAGAGTTTTACCCCATTCGCTTGAGCCAGTTTATGAGCATTGGATTTGACATTTCCGGGCGTGAACGCACGGAGTAGTTTGCGATCTAGCTTAGACTTCAGTTTGTACTTCAGTGGCTTCCAATACCCCATCCTCGATCGAAGTTGGCTACGCTTGCTTTTGAGCTTGCTTTCTTTTGCTCAAAACAGCCCGTTGAATTGTCAGCAAAATTTTCCCCTCTTGTTCATTAATTTCACCGTCAGCCTCGATGATGTCAGTGCATCGCTTTAAAAGCGGTTCGGCAAAGTCGAGTTCGAGTTGTGCGAGTAAAATATCCAACTTGGGAGGCAATTTAGACTTATTTTTCACAGCTTCAATCTCAGCTAAAGACTTTGGATTTAAATTCGCCGCTTGTAATTGGGGTAATAACTCATCCCATCGGGTGAATTTTTGGGTGGTATAGACGACATACACCAAAATCCAATCCATCACAGTTTCTTGTGCGATCGCTGTCTCTAAATATTGGTCACTTTCCGCTTGCAATACCTCTTGTAAATCTTCGAGCTTGGTTTCGATTTTCGAGGAATCGATATCGGCTTCATAAAACCGACAAGCACCGTATCCCAGCGCGTAAATCATTGTCGCACTGGCGCTAGCATTAATTACCGCACCCGCCAAGGGAATATTGCTGACAAGCGTAACTCCAGCTTCGATCGCTAAATTGCTACCCAAGGATAAACCGAAAATAGCGACAACTTCTTTTTGGCGATCGCTCGATTGCAAATCCTTTCCATAGGCGGCAGCTATTTGATAAACTAACTCGGCGGATAACACCGTCATTGCCGCTAAATCCATGCCAGCCAATGCCAAAGCTGCGCCCGGAACTAAACTGCTAACCAAGCCACTTCCTGCAGCTAGCAAGGCTTTTTCCACCATTAAGCGATGTGCGATTTCTTGAGGTTTCTCGTGAGGATATTGGCGCTGCAACTCTCGAACTTGCGCCTCGGCAGTCACAACATCAACTTTATTGATCGCATTAACTAACCAGTCGATTTTGAAATTTTCAGTCAGTTTTTTTAGGATAGGACTCTGGGAAATCGAACCGAGGGCTGAACCAAAAAAATTGGGAAATTGGAGTGCTGCACTTCCGGCATTCCCTACCGCATTCCCTACCGCACTCGCGGTATTAACAACAATCTCACCTCCAGCACTGCTTGCTGCATTCCCCACCGCACTAGCCGTATTAACAATCGCACCTCCAGCACTGCCTGCTGCATTGCCTACCGCACTCGCGGTATTAACAATCGCACTTCCGGCATTGCCTACCGCACTCGCGGTATTAACAACAATCGCACCTCCAGCACTGCCTGCTGCATTGCCTACCGCACTCGCGGTATTAACAATCGCACTTCCGGCATTGC
>NZ_JAUBRP010000054.1:42404-45028 GCF_036701935.1 Microcoleus sp. M2_D5
GCACTCGCGGTATTAACAACAATCGCACCTCCAGCACTGCCTGCTGCATTGCCTACCGCACTCGCGGTATTAACAATTGCATTTCCGGCATTCCCTACCGCATTCCCTACCGCACTCGCCGTTGCAGAGACGGCTCCGAAAACGGAACCGAACCAATTGGATTTACCCCCTGGTTCAGCCTGCACCTTTGATTCGGATCGATCCTTGGTTTCTGATACTTCGGTTGCTGACAGAACTTCTTCTGAGTGGGTGCTGTCTCTTTTGCTTTCGTTGTTATCTAGCATGGCTTTACTGTGGGTTGAGTTTTTCAATGCAGCTTTTTCAGCAATGCGTTGGATTGACACTCCCCACTCGCCTATAGATGGGGATTCGTTTCCTGGTTATAGTGTAACGCGATGTCCCGCTGGCGAGTTTTCATCTTTTGCAGTGCCAGCATGACGATCCAGATCCCTCATCTTTAAAGCATTAAACCATACTCAAAGACATCAATTCATCTGTCATTTCAAAATTCGCCGTCACGCTTTGCACGTCGTCCAAATCTTCCAGTGCATCCATTAACTTAAGGAGCGATCGAGCTTTTTCAGGAGTATCTATTTCCACGGTATTGCTCGGAATCCAGCGATTTTCCGACTGCACAACAGCAAAACTTTTTTGTTTCAAAACATCAGCCAACTGTTCCAAATTAGCCACACTTGTAAAAACCTCTGCCCCTTCAGTATCCTCATCAATTAATATCAAATCATAAGATTCCGCAGCCGCCTCTAGCGACGCTTCAAACAATTGTTCCTCATCAATCGGGCCGCGTACCGTACAAACTCCTTTGTGGTCAAACATCCAGCCCACACAACCAGTTTCGCCCAAGTTGCCGCCATTTTTAGTAAAAGCTTCTCGCAAGTCAGCCGCTGTGCGGTTGCGATTGTCTGTCAGCGCTTCTATCAGAATAGCAACCCCGCCAACGCCGTAACCTTCGTAGCGAATAGCTTCTAATTCCGAATTCCCCCCCGCCAAGCCCGCACCTTTGGCGATCGCCCTTTCTATGTTTTCATTAGGAATACTCGCCGCCTTGGCTTTTTCTATAGCCGTCCGCAGTTGAAAATTGCCTGCGGGATCGGGAACTCCGCTGCGGGCCGCGACAATAATTTCGCGAGATATTCTCGCAAAAACTTTGCCTTTAACGGCATCAACTCTAGCTTTTTGGCGTTTAATATTCGCCCATTTACTGTGTCCAGCCATACCGATTTAAGATTTTCGATTTAAAATGTGCGATCGACATTAAACAATAACACCCAGATTCTGACAAATCTGATTAACGTAGGGTGCACCTCGGCGCACCTTACACACATAGCATAAAACGCGATTTTTCGCACCAATCTCAACTTTAATTAAACCGGATCGCGGTTTCAGAGTCAGTCAGGTGAGAAGTATCGCCATTAAGTGCGATCGACCATTCTCCCTCGCCCCGCACCACTTTCACCAAACAGCACAAAGAAGCGTTAATTTCCGTTTCTGCACCGCCCGCTAGCCCGATCGCAGTTCCTAAAACCGACGCACCGTGACCTACTAATAACATATCTTCGGGAAACTCAGCCGCGAGGCGTTTAGCCGTTTCCCCCGCCCTTTTGAAACAAGCTTCCACGGTTTCGGGATAATTAGCAATACCGCCTTTGTAGGAAGCATCAATCCTGGGAAAGCGGCTGCACAAAGCTTCGACGGACTCTGTTTCCGGCATTTCTGTCATCCATTCAGGATTCAGCCATTCGCACAGTCCCCAATCTAGTTTAATTGACAAATCGAGAGCTTCTGCCGCGTGATTTGCTGTTTGGACAGTTCGCAGAAAAGGGGAAGCAAAAATATGAGAAATTCCTTCTCCTTTGAGGCGATTTGCGAGTTGTTTGGCTTGAATGTGACCGTCTTCGGAAAGGTGGGGATCGTAGCGGTGTTCTGCGGTGAGAAACCAGTCGGGGTTAACGAAGTCGATGCGGTTTCCGTGTCGTGCGATCCAGACTGTTTGCGGCATGAGTTGGTTTTAGTTTTGCTTCTTGATGTAATATTATATCAAAGATGCTGATTTGGGATCTTTATGAAATTCGAGTGGGATGAAAACAAGGCTGCGGTAAATTTGTCCAAGCATAACATCTCATTTGAGGAAGCCAGAACGGTTTTTGACGATCCCCTCTACGTCGATTTCTACGATCCGGATCACTCTGATGAAGAAGAGCGCTATATTATTGTTAGAGAGTCCCAGCCCGGTAATTTATTGATAGTGTCGTATACAGAAAGAGCAGATTTTATTCGTTTGATTAGCGCCAGAAAAGTAACACGAGTGGAGCGAGAAGTTTATGAAGAAGGATGAAACAGGGATGGACGATGAGCTGCGGCCGGAATATGATTTGAGGAAGTTGCGGGTAAGAAAGGTAGGCTCTGGACGAAAGAGTTTTGGCGGTGTAAATATTCGTTTAGAACCGGATGTTGCAGAGATGTTTCCCGATTCTGAAGCAGTAAATGAAGCTCTGCGGTTTTTGATTAGAATTACTAAAGAAAACGTGGTATAGCAACCGCCAAGGCGGTTAGGACACGGTACCCAGGACATATTCAATTGCATCTCGAAGACAACTAAATCTATT
>NZ_JAUBRP010000055.1:0-2483 GCF_036701935.1 Microcoleus sp. M2_D5
TGCCCGTCCTTTTTGGACGGGCAGGACGCCCATCCCACACACTTGTGGAAGTTATTTAATTCTCATTCATGAGAAGCGATATTTTATGAAAACAATCGCCCGATTGATGATAGCTTGACTGTCGCACCTACTTATATCATTTCCGGTAACACGGTAATAATGTTCACTGTTGACGGTTGACTGTTGACGCCGTGAACAGTGAACTCTAATTTACTATTCCGAAGCTGCAACCGGAATTGATATAATTCATCTGCGTTAATCTGCGTTAATCTGCCTGTATCTGCGGTAAAAAAAAGAAAATTGAGCGGGCCGCAGATGACAATGAATTGACGCCCATTTACGCTGATGCAGAGAAGAGATAGATGAATAATCCCGATGCTAACAGATTTGATATTAATTGTTAAATCTCAAATCTACAATTTACAATCGACTCACCAAAGTTCAAAATTGCCAATGGCGGCTGTGGAGTCAACTCTAAAATCTAAAATCTAAAATCTAAAATCTAAAATTGACTGACATTCCTGGCTTGAATCTATCAAAAGAGGGAATTTTTTTAACCGTTGTGGGCGGAGAACCTCTCTCTAGAGAACGGTTCCGCCGATCGCTCAAATCGAGTAAAAATAGAAGGTCACATCTCCTTTTGTATTTTATGAAACTGAATTATTTTACGAAACGGCTTTCGACTTTAGGGCGCTTGATGGCTGCAACCGTCCTTTGGGTGTCAGCGATGGCCTTCGTTTGGTCTGGTGCGTTCTTCTCCAACACCGCAGCAATGGCTTCTCCTGCTGTAAACATCGCAGCAGCAGATGCGGGCGATGCGGTTCAAGAAAAAGCCAGCAAAGATGCTGGACGAGCCAAGAACTTCATCCGAGATACAGAAGAGAAGGTTAAGGAAGCTGCCAAGACAAATGCTGCTAAAGTCGATAGAGCATCGGAGGATGGTAGTGTCGTAGAGCGCAAAGCTAAGAAAGATGCGGCCACAATTGAGAAAAGAGCATCGGAAGATTCAGCTCGGACTCAGGAAGCAGTAGATAATACCAAGAATGCTGTCGAGAGCGCTGTTGACAGCATCAAGGGTGTTTTTGGCAAGTAGACAATAAATTAAGTAGGTAAGCGCAAAAAAACAATAATATCTTGCAGGGGCTTGTAGGGGCGGCTTTAGGGCTTATCTACAGTAAGGGCGAGTCATCGTTGCAGAACCCGCCCTCTCCCCAAGTAATGTTTATTTGTACTTACTTACTTGAAACTGAAAGATTGATGTACATTGACCAAGACCTCTAGACGGCTCGTGTAAGCGACCCCAAGCCAGGCTTTAAAATTGCCGCAAAAAGCGCAAATCGCTAGCATAAACCCGGCGAATATCGTCGATTTCATAAAGCACCATTGCGAACCGCTCGACACCAAAACCGGCCGCAAACCCAGTATATTTTTCTGGATCTAAACCGACTCCTTTAAGAACGTTAGGATCGACGGTTCCGCAGCCCAAAACTTCCAGCCATTTGCCGTTCCACTGCAAATCTACTTCGGCAGAAGGTTCGGTAAACGGAAAGTAACTCGTGCGGAAACGAATTGGCAAATCTTGCCCGAACATTTGCCGCAAAAACTCTTTAATTGTGCCTTTCAAGTCAGTAAATGTCAGACCTTCATCAATTGCTAAAAGCTCAATTTGGTGGAAGACTGCGGCGTGAGTAGCATCGACAGTATCGCGGCGGTAAACGCGGCCGGGAGAGACAATCCGAATCGGGGGTTTGTGCTGTTCCATGTAGCGAATTTGCACTGATGATGTCTGAGTCCGCAGCAAGTCGCCGCCCGGTAGGTAAAATGTATCTTGCATATCCCGCGCTGGGTGGTCTGGCGGGGTGTTGAGCGCCTCGAAGTTGTAATAATCTGTCTCCATTTCCGGGCCGTTGGCGACGGTGTATCCGAGGCCGACAAAGATATCGAGAGCGCGGTCTATGACGGCGTTTAAGGGGTGAACGCGGCCTTGGGGGCGAAAAATCCCCGGCATCGTCACATCGATGGTTTCTGAGGCTAATTTGGCTTGGATTTGGGCTGTTTGGAGGGCGGCGCGCTTGTCTTCTAAATCTGCTTGCAGGGCTTCTTTGACTGTATTGGCGATCGCCCCTACTTTGGGCCGCTGGTCTGGCGACAGTTTGCCCATCATGCCTAAAATTTGAGAGAGTTGGCCTTTTTTGCCGAGGTAGCCGACGCGCAACTGTTCGAGTTGTTCGAGGGTATTGGCAGTGGCGATCGCACTTTTGGACTCTTGACCGAGGGTTTCTAGTTGAGTTTCAATGTCGCTTAGCTGGACAGTCATTTTGATTTTAGATTTTAGATTTTAGATTTTAGATTGATGGCTGTTTTGGGCCAAGTTGAGTTTAGCGCAATTTTGGCTCGACAGCCTTGTTGATTTTAGATTTTAGATTTTAGATTTTAGATTGATGGCTGTTTTGGGCCAAGTTGAGTTTAGCGCAATTTTGGCT
>NZ_JAUBRP010000055.1:2583-44505 GCF_036701935.1 Microcoleus sp. M2_D5
GATTTTAGATTTTAGATTGATGGCTGTTTTGGGCCAAGTTGAGTTTAGCGCAATTTTGGCTCGACAACTTGTTGATTTTAGGTTTTAGATTTTAGATTTTAGATTGACGGCTGTTTTGAGCCAAGTTGAGTTTAGCGCAATTTTGGCTCGACAACTTGTTGATTCTTGATTTTAGATTTTAGATTGATGGCTGTTTTGGGCCAAGTTGAGTTTAGCGCAATTTTGGCTCGACAACTTGTTGATTCTTGATTTTAGATTTTAGATTTTCGGCAGTTACGGATAATTTGTAATATGTAATTCTAGGTTAGAGCGATCGCCCTACTTGAATCTAGTTTAGTATTGTTATAAGGCCTATAAAAATTTCAATGAAACTTTTAATTAGCAACGACGACGGCATCTTTGCACAAGGCATCCGCAGCCTCGCCAACGCTCTCGCCACCGCTGGCCACGACGTGAGTGTAGTTTGTCCCGACAGAGAGCGTTCCGCTACCGGCCACGGCCTTACCCTGCACCAACCCATCCGCGCCGAAATTGTCGAATCTATTTTTGATCCCGCAGTCCAAGCTTGGGCCTGTTCGGGTACTCCGGCCGACTGCGTGAAACTTGCTTTGTGGGCTTTACTTGACAAACCGCCGGATTTTGTCCTTTCCGGTATCAACCACGGGCCCAATTTAGGCACGGATATCATCTGTTCGGGTACGGTTTCGGCCGCAATGGAAGGAATTATGGAAGGCATTCCCAGCATTGCTTTCAGCCTCGCGAGCTTTACTTCGCAGGAATTTGGGCCGGCGGTGGATTTCGCTGTCAGCTTGCTGTCACAGTTGGAAAAACACCCAATGGCGAAACCGATGCTGTTGAATGTCAACATACCGCCAGTCACACAAGCAGAAATTACCGGAGTTGCGATCGCCCGTCAAGGCATTCGCCGCTATTTCGACATATTTCAAAAGCGCACAGATCCGCGCGGCAAAACTTATTATTGGCTGGCTGGGGAATTGTTAGAAGATGTAGAAGAAATCGCCGATTCGGCGGTGCCGCATGATATTCCTACAGACGTACAAGCTATTCGCGACAACAGAATAACCGTAACTCCTTTGCAATATAATCTCACCTGTGCTCCAGACTTGCACTCGTTGCGGGATTGGCAATTTGCAGGTTTTCCCAAGCAGTGAGCTCCGATCGACCCGATTGGAGCGGTAAACTAGGAATTAAGGAAAAGTGCCTCTCAAGGTCTATACCTTAAGCGTTAACACAGGCTCCCAATTACTTGTTAGTTTTTTTTACTCAAGAAAAACAGTTATGAACGCTCCCACCTATAACACTCATTCTGTCACTTGCCCGATCTGCAACCGTTCCAGCGTCGTAGGCCCCGTCGGGATGGTCAGTGGACTATTCACTTGCCCCCACTGCCATTCTCATATGGTAATTAGCTGGAGCGGTCATTTTGTGCGCGATCCTTTTAGTCTCAAACAACTGACGGTAGGAAAGATGCTCAGGCGCGAGAGCAGGCCGTTAGCTCGGCTTCAGCGGGACTTTGGGCTGGGTAAGCCTTTGCCGCTGATTGCAATTTTGGGCAGTGTGGTCTTTTTCGGGTGTGCGATCGCTGCTACGGAACAATCGCTACCCCGACAGCATTCATTTCAAGGATTTTTAGAGTGGGTGAGCGGAACTGGTAATTCCCAAGATGTCTCACGTTAACATTTCTTAAAAAAGATTGTGGCAGATACTGCGTGCAAATATCTATTCCTTTAGGTAGAAATCACACTATTTTAGCAATTGCATCCATCTTGAGCTACGGGTAAGCACTTAGACGCCGTGTCCTTCATCCTGTGCCCAAAAACGTCAAAACCCCAGTCCGGCAGGGGTTAAAACCCCTGTAGGGAAAGCGCTGTGCCCGTAGGTGTCAACTTAACGTGCAACCGATAGTCCGACAGTCCGACAGGGGTTGAAACCCCTGCCTCAAAGCTAAAGTCGTCTTCAGACGACTGAGGATCGCGAATTAAATAATTTACACATATTTGTGGGATGGGCGTCCCGCCCGTCCACTCATGACGGGCGGGACGCCCATCCCACAAGAACAATTAAAATGGTAAGTTATTTAATTCGCGATCCTAATGAGTTTTTGAGTCCTCTTTGATAGGGCTTTAGCTATAAGCCCTGTGGAATATCATTCCCTGGGGAAAAGTGCCGGGTGAGCGGGAGGACTGGCGGACTAAAAGCTTAAGTTGACACGCCTACGGCGCTCGCCCCAGGCGTGTACTCAATTGAGAAACTCAGCAATTTTTCTAACTGCTGCTTCTAAAATTGCTGGCGACTCGACTAAGGCAAATCGCACGTAGCCTTCTCCTGATTTCCCGAAACCGGCACCGGGGGAAGCTGCGACTCCTGTAGTCTGTACTAGCTGAGTGCAAAATTTCACGGAATCTTGGGCCCAAGGTTCCGGCAGTTTCGCCCAGACGTACATGGTGGCGGGGGGTACGGGTACTTGCCAGCCGATGCCCTGTAGCGCGTTTACAAAAGCATCCCGCCGTTTTCTGAAGGTTTCTACGCTGCTTTTGACGGTATCTTGAGGGCCTGTTAATGCGGAGATCGCTCCGTTCAAAATCCCTAGGTATTGGTTGAAGTCTACTGCGGCTTTTACCTGTCGCAGGGCTGCAATTAGTTCGGCATTGCCGATCGCGTATCCGACTCGAAAACCTCCCATACTGTACGATTTGGATAGTGTAAAAAACTCGATCGCCACACTCTTGTCTCGATCCGCCTGAAAGATTGACGGTGCCATCAATTTGCGGTTTTCCTCGATCCCAGTCGCCTCAATTGCAGAATTGCGAGCGTCAAACACCAAATCTACATAAGGGAAATCGTGCACTAAAACCAGCCGGTGTTCGCGACAAAAAGCCACGGCTTTCTCAAAAAAAGCAACCGGGGCGATCGCAGTTGTAGGATTGTGAGGATAGCTCAAAACCATCATCTTCGACTCAGCCAACACTGCTGTCGGAATATCTTCAAATATCGGCAAAAACGCATTTTCTGCTAATATCGGCATCGGATAAATTTGACCGCCGGCCAAATGCACACCGCCCGCGTGGGAAGGATAGCCCGGATCGAGCAACAAAGCAAAATCTCCGGGGTTGAGTACAGCTAAAGGCATATGCGCTGTGCCTTCTTGGGAACCAATTAACGGCAGCACTTCTGTTTCTGGATTGACTGCTATTCCAAATTTTTTCTCGTACCAAATAGCTGCTGCTTCCCGAAAATCTCTTGTGCCGTTAAATAGCAAATAGCCGTGGGTGCTGGTGTCGGACAGAGAATGTGCGATCGCCTCTGTAATGTGAGCAGCGGCCGGCAAATCCGAAGAACCCAGAGACAAGTCAATCACATTTTGTCCCGCTGCTCTAGCTTGAGCTTTTGCCCGATCCATATCGGCAAATACATTAAATTGCAGTGGTTCTAAACGTTTAGCAAATTGCATATTTTCTATATTTTTGGGAGATTTTAAGGATTATTTTTATATTAGCTAAATTATTTTTTTTACTAACCGCAGAGAGCGCAGAGGGCGCAGAGCCAGAGAGGAATATTGAGGATACAAGAGAGATATTGAAAAACTATTTGCGATTGCTATAGTTGTAAGTAGGGAGTTGGAAACTCCCGAATTATTTCCAAACTTTATAAGTGAGCGTCCAGCAAACCGATTAAAGTTTGTTTAGTAATGGCTCCCTCGTGGGAAAGCACTACTTCGGCATTTTTAAACAGCCTGAGAGCTGGGACTCCTTCTACTTTATACTGCTTGACAGTATTAGGATTGGGGTCAATTTCCATTTTAACCACTTTCAGCCGATCGCTGTAGTTGGCCGCCACCCAGTCTACCGAAGGCGCGATCAGTTTGCAAGGCCCGCACCAACTCGCCCAAAAATAGGCAAGCACTGGTTGCTCTGCTTTCAGGACTTCTGCTTCAAATTTTTCGTCGTTAATGACAATTACACTGTTGCTCATGGTTCTGCGATTATTTTTTCTATTTATTTCTAAAGCACCGGCGGGGGTGAAACTTGCACCAACTTAGAAGACAGGCCCAAAAAACTGTTACTAATTTTAAAACATTCTGCGAATTATTGAGTAGAAACTAAGGACTCGCGACTGATGGCTAATTCTGTATGGCGTTTAATTCCGCTGTTGTCGGCGTCTGGTAGCGTGCAGATGGCGATCGACCAATGGCTGCTGGAACAGCATCTAGCGGGCAAAAATCCGCCAACTCTGCGATTTTACACTTGGCAACCGGCGGCGATTTCCTTGGGCTACCACCAGCGCCGGTGGCCGGAGTTTTGGCAGCAGTTGTCTTGGGGGGGAATGCCTGTGGATTTGGTGAGGAGGCCCAGCGGCGGGCGCGCCGTGCTGCATCAAGGGGATTTAACTTATGCAGTTGTGGCGTCGGGATTTGGAAGCAGCCGTATGAAAGCTTATCAGATTATTTGCGAGTTTTTGATTGAGGGTTGGAGGGCGATGGGTTTGGATTTGCACTATGGGGAAGCTGGAAGGGGTTATATTCACAATCCGAATTGTTTTGGTACTGCGACGGGTGCGGATTTAGTTACTGCTGATGGCTGCAAGTTAATTGGTAGCGCTCAATTACGCAGGGGTGATGCTATTTTGCAGCACGGTTCTATGCGTTTGCAGCCGGATGTTTGTTTGTTTTCTCAAGTGTTTGGGGAGGATTTAATTCCTGTGCAATTACCTCTCTCTCAAGGGGGAGATGATTTGATTGCCACTGTCATTGATGTTTTGAGTGCGGCGGCTTGTCGCTGTTTTGAAATTGATTTGGAGGTGCAGCCACTTTCGGATCGGGAATGGCAGGATATTTGGGAATTAACAAGTAATCAACTGTTTCACATTTAACCTCCATATTTGGGGCGGGGTTTACTGCTACCTTTTCGGAACAGCCAAGATGGCCGTTCCACAAGAGATTTTTGGGATAATTATTGTGGGGTATACCGCCTTTTGGGAACAGCCAAGATGGCCGTTCCACAAGAAAAATTATTTGTTGTAGAATAGCCATCTTGGCTGTTACTGATACAAGTTAAAAACTTGTACAGTTATTTTTATTAAAAGTTTTCCCGGCAGTTGTTGATCCGACGCCAAAAAAGTTAAATTTAAATGCTGTACCGCTTAGGGCTGTGGCGGAATTTGAACGATCGGCTCTTTGGCAACTTCGCCCAATTTCACAGAATCCAGCAAGCTTTCCCAATCAGCCTTGAACGTTGTATCATTAGGTCGATCGCGGCGAATGGCAGCTAGGGTGCTGAGGGCATCTTGCCAAATCCCATTTTCAGCATAAATAACGGTTTTCTGGCGCGGATCGGCCTGATCTAATTGACTGCGGATATCTTCACTGAGTTCAACTCGCCGTACCGTACCGATTTCTATCTGATCTGCCGATCGGTCTAGAGAGTCGCAAATCACTGTAAAATTCCAACGGTAACTTTTGCCTACTTCCAAGGGCGGTACATTTTGGTTAGCGGGGATACTAACGCCGATTACCCCTGATAAATTGCTAATTGTGAGCTCCTGTTTATAAATCTCCTTGCCGCTTTGATCTTGTAGGATAAATTCGGCTGATTCGGCCTCTGTTTGAGGCAAGTAGAAAAAGAACGTTGGATAGTCGGAAACAGTCCGTCCCATCTTATTTTTAGGCACTAAGGCTGTGAGACCTAGCTGACTAATGCTGGCGCAGCCACCGCGCACAGGGCGTCCCGGTTGAGTGGGGGGCCGCTCATCTATATCTTCAGTAGGCTGAATGAAGCGCGGCCCTCCCGGTATAGGGTTTGGTGGCCGGTCAGGTGTGTTTATGCTGGGCTGTCCCACAACTGCCAATTGAGAAATGTTAAGTGTGGCTATCAATACTATTGAGCCAACTGATATCAGATCGATCAGAAACTTAGTAATTGTTTTCACATGAACTCCATCAATTTGTAGGGAGAGATTCTCTCTTTTTATTTCTTTTTCCTTCCCAAAATCCGGTAGACATTAACTTTTTGTTCCCTGCCTCTTAACGGTAAAGCTCCCCAAGATTCTACCTCAAATTTGTCTGCCAAATGCAGAAATGTTTCTTCTGCAATCAATATCCGGCAAGTGTCCTCGTGCCGCTCCTTTTCGCAGCTTTCTAGGCGAGAGGCAATATTTACGCTGTCGCCGATCACTCCATATTCTAAACGGGTTGTGCCTCCCAGACTACCCACCATAACAGGCCCTGTAAAGATGCCTACTCGCATTTTTACGGCCGGTAAACCGCGTGTGAGCCAATTTTGATTCATTTCTGGCAAGCGGGAACTGATGGCTAAAGCGCAAGATACGGCAAGACGAGCATCTTCTGCAATTTCTTCTGCAGTGGTGCGGGGAATGGGTACGCCAAATACTGCCAGCATTCCATCTCCGGTAAATTTATTAATCACGCCTTGATGTGCTTGGACTTCTTGGGCCATTGCTGATAAATACTCATTTAACCAACTCATTACCACTTCTGGCGCGAGTTTTTCGGAGATTGTACTAAAACCCTGCACGTCGGTGAGGACGATCGTAGCAGTAACTTTTTGACCTGGCAATAACCCTGATTCGAGCAGATGGACGCGCTCTTTCCACAAGGCATTTGCGATCGCGGGTGAAGTTTGTTGTCCTAATAATTTCATCACAATTCCTTGCTGTTGTCTCGACTGCTCGTATTTATAGGTGACTGCGACTCCTGCGGTGATTAAAAGTGCCAGGGTAGGGGAAATTAGAGGTATCCACCCCTGTTGCATGAAGAGGAAAAAGGTGAGTCCGAATAATGAGCCGCAAGCTGCGATCGCACTTCCCATCAAATTCAGCGATTTTTCTAGCCGCCAAGCTAAACAGCCGCCCGCTGCACTCCAAACCACAATCCAAAGAATTTCTTGCCATTCGTCCCAATACCAAAATAGCCCTTGGCCGTCTAAAACTGCACTGAGAATTTGGCTGGTGGCCGTTGCGTGAATTAATACCCCAGGCGTCGGGATATTACCGTTTTTTGTAGCGCTGTAGGGGGTAGAAAAAATATCTTTTACAGTTGGGGCTGTCACCCCGATTAAGACTATTTTATCTTTGACCAATTTTGGGTCTACTTGACCCTCCAAAACTTGAGTTAATGTGACGGTTTCTGCTATTTTTTTAGGAGAGCGGTAATTGAGCAATATTTGATATCCTTGTGCAGGAATGTTCTGATAACCTCCTGAGTTCGATCGCAACTTTGAAAATACTGTTTTATCTACTAAAAATTCATTGTTTTCTGTAGCTTTAGATTCTATTTTTTTGCTATCAAAATATGCAAAAGCCAGCCGGGAGGAAAATGAATAAAACGTGTTTTTACCGTCGCCAATAGACATCACATTGCGACGCACTATACCATCTGGATCGAGATACATATCGTTAAATCCTACCCGCTTGTCTGGTATGTTGGGAGGTGGCTGCACTCGATCGTACTTTAAGGAGCCGATGAAGGTAATGGGAAATACTTTGGGGTTTTTCAGTTGAGTTGCTAATTCTGCACTCCCCGGTTCGTAGGGAATATCGCGAATTATATCGAGGCCAATAGCTGTGGGTTCCAAACGCGCTATTTCGGCGATCGCTTTGGCTAAAACGCGATCGGAAATTGGCCATCTGTTTAAAGCACTAATGTCCCGATCCGTGACTTCAACTATCAGCAACCTGCGGTCGGGACCCCGATCTGGCCGCAACTGCACCATGAGGTCGTAAGCATTTAATTCTAGTGGCTGCAACCCGCCTAAATGCCTCACGCCCAATAGAGTTCCCGTCACGACAATCCAGATAATAGCAAGAGGCTGCAAGTCAGGAAAGGGGAAGAAATAAGTTAAGTTTTTTCCACGTCCATCTGCCAATTTCTGATAAATTCTCTTAAAGAATTTGGGCATAAAATTTTTTGTTTTAACCCTTATTGACAAAGTTTGCTACATCTTAATTTATCGCTGATGCCCCTTACCGATGCCCAATTTTTAGTTTTCTTGTGCGGTTTTGGCGATCGCACTTAACTGCAATCCTTGAGGATAGCTGTTTTCTTCTTTGCTGCGCTTGATGTCGGCCATTGAAATCTGGGGTTTGAGGTATTTTGCCAAAACTTTAACCACGTCGCCCCGATCGATCGTCCCCGCTACTGAACCAATCGGCGAGAGGACGATGATTCGGGGGAGTTGACGGGCTTCCATGCTGTTAATTACTTCTGCGAGGGATGCTTTTTCGGAGACTGTGGGGGTTTTTCCCAGGGGTTTCAAAATGTTGTGCAAAGTCTGAACTTGCCATTGGCTGCGTTCTGTGAAGCGGATATCGTCGATCGACACTAAGCCCAAATCGCGGCCGTTGGTCGCAGCAATGTAAAATGGAAACGGATTGACTTCTAACAAATAGCGATCGGCAAATTCTCGCAGAGTCAAATCTGCATCTACAACTCGAAAATCGCGACTCATCGCATCGCTGGCTTTAATTTTAATCAAGGCTTCTTGGAGCGAAGTAACTTGGCTGTAAGCAGTGGCATTGCGAATGCCAAACCAGCCAATCAGTGCAATCCACAAGCCGCCGTACTCGCGCGCTAAAAAGCATAAACTCAGACCCAAAGCAACACCCATCCAACCTAAAACTTGTCCTGTTTTTGCCGCCCAGCGAACGCCGGCAAATCGAGATCCGGTGATTTTCCAAATTGCTGCTTTTAAAACTTGTCCTCCATCCAAAGGCAGACCGGGAATTAAGTTAAATAATCCCAAAACGAGATTGATTAGTGCTACCCTTTCGGTGACAATTGCTAGCAAACTTTGCGGGGGAAGAACTTGAGAACCCAAACCGAGGATTAAAAACAGCGCAAAGCTGACTAGAGGGCCGGCAATGGCTACTTGAAAAGCTTGACCGGGAGTTTTGGATTCCGAGTCGATCGAAGCTACTCCGCCAAATAAGAATAAGGTAATAGAATTAACTTTAATGCCTTGCGATATCGCCGCCAAGCTGTGTCCGAGTTCGTGCAAGAGCACGGAAGCAAACAGTAGCAGAGCTATTGCTAACCCCGCACTCCAGGAGAGCGCAGGCCCCCACAGGCGGTAACTGCTGGCGTATTCGCGGGTTGCTAAGGCTAAAATTATAAACCACGAATAATCTATAACTAGGGGGATGCCAAATAAAGAGCCGATTCGCCAACCTGTCTGCATGAATTTTCCTGGGAAAGGAGAGCAAGAAAGAGTTTCTATTATATCTTTTCTCACCCCTTGCCTTTGCCTTTCCCCTGATTTTTACAGAACTCCGGCGTTACCCAAGCCCAAGATTACTCCGGCTCCGAGCAAGTGGCCGAAGCTGGCTGTTGCCAGCAATTCTGGTACGCCGAAGCCTTTGAACATTCCAGGGAGTGCAACGGGTAAAGCTGGGCCCTTGCCTCGGTTTTGCTTGGAGATGCCGTAGTAGCCGATCGCGATCGCCAGCAAATTGCATAAAATCATTGTCAGTCCTACCAGTGGCGACCACTCCGGTGTTGAGGGTGCGGTAGATTGTACGGCTAACAACAAAGATGAGTTAATCATGTTCTTATCTCCTGATTTCACAGATATATTGAGTTCCAAGATTATAAAAAGCGTTTTGCATTAAACTAAGATTTGTTTTAATAGTTAACAATTCGTTTATATTTTGATACAAATTCGGAAGGGAGGAGTCGGAGTGCGGGTTAAAATTTGCGGAATCACTAAATTAGACCAAGGAATTGCGATCGCCCGCTTGGGAGCCCAGGCTTTGGGGTTTATCTGCGTGCCGGCTTCCCCCCGCTATGTCACCCCAGAAACAATTCGCCTGATTGTCGAGCAGTTGCCGGAAAATGTCGATCGCATCGGCGTTTTTGCCAACACCACAATAGAAAATATCTGTCAAGTAGCGGCAGAGTCAAATTTAAGCGGGGTGCAGTTGCACGGAGATGAAACAGCGGAATATTGCGATCGGCTGCGGGAGTTTTTACCGGGAATTGAAATTATCAAAGCCCTGAGAGTTAAGACTCCTGAAACTTTAGCCACCGCTGCTGTTTATGCTGTTCGTGTCGATACTTTACTGCTGGATGCTTACCATCCAGGGCAATTGGGCGGTACTGGTAAAACGATCGACTGGATGATGTTATCAGAGTTTAGACCGCCGTGTCCTTGGCTGCTGGCGGGCGGTTTAACACCCGATAATATTTTAAATGCAATTGATAGCGCGATCGGCAATAACTTCAGCGGTGTTGACCTTTCTAGCGGGGTAGAAATAGCGCCGGGAGATAAAGATTTGACCAAAGTTGCTCAGTTGTTTGCTAATTTAAGTCAACTTGCTAATCATTGATACAGCATATTTCATGTAAATGTAGAACGCGAGAAACCGGGTTTCTTAAACAGTATCAGTAATGATACGAGAACTGTAAAGAAACCCGGTTTCTGGGGTGTAGTTCATAAACCTGGAATACGCTGTAAATTGCCCATACCAAATTCGCGCTTTTTATGCGATTCATTCTTTAGTCTGCGCGAGCGAAGCCTGCCTTATACAAGGCAGAACTCGTTTCTACAGTAGCAATTTCAACCGCAGTTTATGCCGTTTAGGATCGCGAATTAAATAACTTACAATTTTAATTGTTATTGTGGGATGGGCCTGAAAGCCCGTCCACTCATGACGGGCTTTCAGGCCCATCCCACTTTCAAGAGTGGAAGTTATTTAATTCTCATTCCTTATTCTTTTATCGCCGGATCTCAAAAGTACGCGCGGCGGAGCTATCGTCAAGGGAATCGCCCTCCGGTTCTTCGTATTCCAAAACCAACTCGCTCACCTTAGCACCGCTGGGGCCGCCTCGGCACCAACTAATCATTTGTTCAACAGCTTTTTTGGAGCCTTCAAAGACAGCCTCGACGCGCCCGTCGGGGAGATTTCTTACCCAGCCGCCCAGGCCGAAATACTTTGCTTGATTCCTCGTTGAATATCGGTATCCTACTCCTTGAACTAATCCCGAAACAAAAACGCGGACTCTGACGGGCGGCAACGATTGGTTTTCCATAAACAGCTCAACTTACTGCTAACATCTGTTTGACAATTTTAAGGATCAGTTTGATTATGTTAAATTTTAGTGCGATTCCCTACCCTTCGGGAACCCCTGCGGGGAACGGGATAGCTCCGCTTCACGCGCTGCCGGGATTCCTGATACGCCGCGTCACCCTGGCTTTTTCAACTATTCCCGATGTCACTGATTGGCTGGTTGTAGCTATGCTCGCGCTGGTTTACACTTCTATCGCTCTTTCCATCGGTTTTTGGTCGGGATTTCTAAAAGTAGACGTGCAAACCTCTCGGCGTACAATTTTGGGAGTGCTGATTGGCTGTTTGTTAAGTCCGGGCATCACGGAGGAATTATTGTTCCGGGTGTTAATGCTGCCGCACTCGTTTGAGAAGGCTTCTGGCTTAATGCTGTGGTTTTGGGGAGGCGCGAGTTTGGCGCTTTTTGTAGTTTACCACCCGCTGAACGCGCTGACTTTTTACCCGGTTGGTCGATCGACCTTTATGAATCCAGTGTTTTTGCTGCTGGCGGGAATTTTGGGAGTTGCGTGCTCCCTCGCATACCTGCAAAGCGGTTCTATCTGGCCTGCGGTGGCGCTTCACTGGCTCGCAGTGACAGCCTGGCTGTTGCTACTGGGCGGTTACAGGAGGCTGTATGGTTAAATGTAAAAAGTCCAGCATCACTATTTTGTCGGGAGGATCTCAGTTGTGGGTATCATAGGGGCGATCGTAGGTTTTTTGGCAGGGGTAGCAGTTGCTTATTGGTTAGTGGAAAAGCGCTTAAAGAAGCAAAAGCAAGAATACTTGCAGCAAACTCGCAGAATTACTGAGGAAATAGAAATAGCTCAGATGTCTCGGGTGCAACAAGCTGTCGAATCTCAGCAAGGAGAACGGGAAAATCAGCTTAGAAAAGCTACTATCGAACACGAAAATTTACTCAGACAAGTTACCACCCAATACGAAAACCAGCTCAAACAAGTTGCGGCTCAATATGAAAATCAGCTCCAACAAGTTTTGGCCGAACGCGACACTCAGCTCCAACAAGTTGTCAGCGCACACGAGCCCGAGCTGCGCCGACAAATCACCGAGGAATTAGAAGCTGCTAACAATGCTAGGATGCAGCAAAATATCCAATCTTTGCAAGCCGAACACGAACATCATTTACTTAGAGTTGCTGACGAATTGCATCTAAATTATCAAGCTCAGATGGAGCAACATTTGCAAAACTTGCAAAATGAACACGAAATTCGCTTGAGGCAAACTGCCGAGGAATATGAGAACCGCGAGGTTGAGCTGCAGTTAAATATGGAGTCTTTGCAAGAGCAATACGAGAGTCAGTTGCAAGCGGCTCACGAGCAGTTGAGAGAGCACGAAGCTCAGATGCAAGCTACTATCAGGTCTTTGCAAGAGCAGTACGAGAGTAACGTACAACAACAAGAAGTCCCGGAGCAGCAGTTTAGTCAGTTAAATTCAACAGAATTTGCCGAAGGTTTATCACAAGAAGAAGTTTGGCAGGAACTGTCAACTGGGTTAGATCAAACAGAAGTTGAAGAAGAGTTAAATTACACAGATTTTTCAGAACCACAACCCATTGATTTAAATCAACCCGAAGTCGAACAACAGCTTCCAATTGCCAGACAAGCACCAAACTATTCCCTACCGCAGTTGATGGGATCTGTTCAAAGTCAGGACAAAGAAACCCGCAAGTTTGCAGCGTCTGCTTTAGGTAAAATGGCTGCTGCTAATGCTCTGAGATCGGAAGGTCAGCGAGCAATAGAAACCTTGGGAAAATTAGCTCAAGATATTCACCCGGAGGTGCGCGAAGCTGCAGTGGAAGCACTAGCAATGATTAAGTCTGAAAAAGTGATTCCGCTGTTGCAAAAAGCTTTGCGAGATATAGATAGCGGTGTGGCTAAATCGGCAAGTGCTGCGCTCAATAAGTTTAAGTTTTATCCGCGCACTCCGGCGGCTAAACCGAAAACTGTTGATGTAAAGAAACCAAAGCGTTAAGCATTTAGGATCGTGGATTAAATAACTTCCGTAGGTTGGGTTGAGGAACGAAACCCAACAATCAAGCGTGACTACAAAAAATGCAAGTTATTTAATTCTCATTCCTTACTAAGATAAAGATAGCAATTCTTAATTGCCTACAACACAGTAGGGATACAACATTGTTGTGTCCTTACCCGGTGCTTTATTGCTCTCATTTGCCATTACTATTACAAACATATAGTGAACACTTTGGAGGTTGGGTTGAAGAACGAAATTACACTAAATTATTCGATCGACAACTCGCCCAATTTTTAGCAGACATAGCAGACACCCCGCTGTTTAAAACCGTAGGCTGAAACCTTTTTTAGCAACTGGCGATTGAAATCGCTTCTTGTATCTTCACGCATCCTGTAGGGGCGGGTTTTACCAATTATCTATGCCAGAAACCAACAATATAATAAACCCGCCCCCACTTGGGCGGCAAATCCGAATCTACATTTTTTGAATTCGCTCGAATATCAGGTTAATCTGGGTTATCGGTTGTGTGGGGGCGGGTTTACAAGATTGTTTGCGGTTATCAAATATTGTTGGTAAAATCCGCCCCTACAGTTAACTCGCGACTGATGACTAATTTAAAATCGCTGCTTTGTACCGAGTATAAATTTGATGTCGCCGGAGTCGCTAACAGCCACATCTAAGCGAATTAATCCAAAGGACGATCGCACCCTCACACCCAGCCCAACACCCGCCCCAGTCCCCGGTTTGTCCCTGACTACGGCCGGTTTTCCCAGTACACTATCTCCCGTTCCCAAATCCGACGCAAAATCAGCAAATATCACGCCGCCAACATCCCTCCCGACAGGAAACCGATATTCACCCGAAGCTAAAAAATAACTCCTGCCACTGCCAATATCCCCGCTATCGTAACCCCGCACAGAATTGCGACCGCCGAGGCGAAAAGCTTCCGTTGGTGGCAAATCCCCGATTACCGTGCCCGCTTGCAAGTTAAAAGCCAGCATTTCGGGCAAGGCTTCGGACTCGCTGATGCCGAGCAAAGTTACTGGTACATAATGTATATAATTTGCTAACAGCCTGTTACTCACAATGTTACCTCGTCCCAGAGGTATCGACTGCTCGGTGCTGAGGCTCAGAATCGAGCCGCTGGTGGGGTTGAAGGGATTGTCCCGCCGATCGAGCATCGCACCAAAAGAAACAGTGTATAACTCATCAACGCCGCTGCCGCTGAATGTGAGAGGATTGCCGAGTTCGTCGCGACGGGCAATATTTAAGTTGCGATCGCGCGTACTGATGTTTGTATAATTGAGTCCCAAAGTCGATTGCCAATCGCCCAAAGGTCTGGTAAACCTCAGATTTCCCCCCACCCGAATTTCCCGAACTCGGTTCCCGTTGGGCAAATCAATATCTTTGTTGAAAATTTCCGAGATTCTGCGATCGCCAAAAGCTCTCACACTGTATCCCAAACGGTCTTCGGCGGCAACGTAAGGGCTGACAAACTCGACATCGTACTGGATACCTCGGAGGCTGGGCACAAGTTCCACCGCCAGCCGCTGCGGGGTTGTTCCGAAAGTTCGATCGGTATAGGAAAGAGGCACAGCAACGCCAACATCATCACTGAGAGTGGCACTCACGCTAAAAGAGCGAGCCGATCGCTCTTGAACGTTGTAGATTACATTAACATCCGTGCCAACTTCTTCGATCGAAACCGTAACTTTCTCAAACAATCCCAATTGCTGCAACTGCTGCAAATCCGATCGTACAACTTCCCGGCTGTAGTTATCCCCCGCCTTGAGTTTGATCTCGCCTCGGATAAAATCTTCGGAAATTCTGCCCTCAATTGGATTCCCTTTTCTATCAACAGCTTCGCCTCTGGAATTGACAAAGCGAATTTTCACCTCAGCAACGTAAACGCCGTCAGCATTGCCCGCTTGACCCATTTGTAGAGTACCGTCTAGCTGTCGGGCGTTGGTGTTTACGGCTTCGGCGATTTCGGCGTTGGTTGCGATCGTCGCCGGAGTTTTTAACAGAGATGTAAAATCTTTATTGTGGCTGGACTTGAGAGACAGAGATTCCCTAGGGGATAGCTGCGCCCCGCGTACTTCAGCCAACATTCCTGTGCCACAAAACAATTCATCTCTTGTGGAACGGGCATCTTGCCCGTTCTGGACAGATGCTGCACCGTTCTTGACAGATGCTGCACCATTTTCAATCAGCTTTTGATGAACAGGCAAGATGCCTGTTCCACAAAACAATTCATCTCTTGTGGACCGGGCATCTTGCCCGTTCTGGAGAATGGTGCCAGATGTGAGACTCACCTCATCCTCCTCCCTCTGTGCCCTTGTGGGACAGGCATCATGCCCGTCAATTTCTGCGGTTTCCTCTCTAAACTCGGCCTCAGTCGGTGCGGCACTCGGATCGATCGCCCCGGCTGCCAATTCGCCCCCAGCCAGCGCCACCAAAGTCAAAAATGCAATAATCGCAATTCGCATAGACATTAAATTTAAAGCACACCCAACGCATATTACCCAAAACCTGGCCCCTTGCATAATTAGCCGAAAAGAAACCCGGTATTGTTGAGGCTACCGGGTTTCTGGGATGCTGAAATGTCGGAAAGTTCGATCGACCGCGGGCGATCGTAAATTGGGGAAACCGAAAATTTGTTTAAATAGCTTGTCGAGAAACTCGTTTCTCAAAATGAGCCTGAGTCTGCTGCAACAGTTGTTCGCGACTGTCCTTAGCGGTGGTAATGGTAGGGAGCAAGTTGCGAGCTTGTAACGTCATGTGAAGCTGTAGGTGTGCTACGTACTCACTGACATCTTCCCGAAGAGAGCAAGCCGGGTACTGTTTTAAAGTAGAGTTCAAAGTGTTCTCCTGCTTTGGGTTTGTAGTATTTTCTAATAATCATAGAGAATATCACGGTCTATTTCTAAGTGCGTACTCCGTAATGAAGTTTAACCTTTGGACTGCTTTTTTGTTACAATTTTTTACAAAAATTTCTTACCTATCAGGAGTCGCTCCCCGTGCAGTCTCAAGCACTTGTAGGACAAAAGCACACATTAAGTACATTTGTCAATAGCACTAGCCAAACAGCAGCCTACCTCGACATCGGGTGCGGCAAACCCTTATTGATGCTGCACGGTTTCTTAGGATAAAAGACTTGCTGGCTGCCATTAATTGAGTTACTGCAATCTCAGTTTCGGTGCATCAGTTTAGATATGCTAGGTTTTGGAGAATCCAGCAAACCAGAAATCCGCTACGACGTAGCTGTAGAAGTTGCTTTTGTCCGGCAAGTTGTAGAACAACTAAATATCGAACCTTGCTGCATCATCGGACATTCTTTTGGCGGTTGGGTAGCATCTGCATATTCCCTCAAATATCCTAATTCTGTGAGCAGTTTAGTGTTAGCAGCACCAGCCGGAATTCGGGACGACAGTTTTTGCGGTCAATACGATGCTTTGCGGCCGCTATTGTGGGAAACTCCAGTTGTTGATTGGGCATTGCAGTTGGCAAAACCTTTTGCGAGTTTAGCGGGAAAAAGTGAGAAATTGCAGCAAATTTTTGGGTGGCGCAGGGAGTTAATGTCTCAACCAGTAGCAAGGTCATTGTTAATGAGTCTGATGCGGCAGGAAGACGCACTTGATACAGCAGAAAAATCAATTTACAACTTGCAAATTCCTACCTTAGTTATCGCAGCAGATAGTGACGAAACAATTCCTCTATGGCACTGTGAAACCTAGGCTAAGGAATGAGAATTAAATAACTTCCACTCTTAAAAGTGGGATGGGCGTCCCGCCCATCCAAAAAGGACGGGCGGGACGCCCATCCCACAATAACAATTAAAATTATAAGTTATTTAATTCGCGATCCTAACAAGATACCGGGGGCAGAGTTAGCAATTATTCCCAATGCCACTCACGGGTGGCCGCAAACTCAAGCTCCAATTATGGCGAAGTTGACTTGTGAATTTTTGAATAATTAAGAAAAACTGTGCAAGAAGCCGAATCATAAAAATTGCGATCGGCCACAAATGGAAAATAATTGTGTTTTAGTATACTACTTTATTGTGAAATACAGAATATATTGATTAGTGTATTGTACAATTATTTTTATGGCTCTTAAATATTGTGTCAGCACGAGCTACAGACATTTAGTTGAGTCGGGGGTATTACCAGTGGCAGCATTGAGCAACTACTTTAATCTGGAAGAAATTACGACAGCCAGAAAAATTAGTGCTGCGGTAATTAACATCAGCGGCCGCCAGCGAATGCTTTCCCAACGAACGGCTTTTTTTTGCATGAGGTTAGTTTGCTCTCAGAATGGCGTAGAAAGAGCCAAACTGCGGGGGAATTTGTTAGAGGCGATCGAGCTTATGGAAAAATCCCACCGCGACTTAATTAATACTAGCAGCAGCCTCAACTTATTGAGTCCCCCTTCAGCCACCGTCAAGGCCATGTATTTTGAGCCACCACTGTATTTAGACAAACAAGTACGCGCATATATCGATCGAATAAAAGCCTTGGTGCAAGTTCCCGATGCCGAACTCAGGCTGGAAAATCCCCACCTGCTGTACATTGTCGAAGCAGCGGGCGGCGACTTGCTAGAAGCTTTCGATGCCGTGGTGAGTCAATACCAGCAAGAAAGCGAAATCGAACAATTTGAAATCGATCTTAAACAGGTAGAACTTTATCAAGAAAGTTGTGCTGCTACCTCGAAAGCGGAAGCTCAAGCAGCCCAGCTCGATCGCGCACTTTGCGAACTAAAACAAACTCAAGCTCAACTCCTCCACAGCGAAAAAATGTCTTCGCTGGGGGCGCTAATGGCTAGTATCGTTCACGAAATTAATAACCCAGTTAGTTTTATTTACGGCAACTTGAGCCATGCCGCAATTTATACTCAAGATTTGTTGCACCTGCTGTGTCTCTATCAAAAATACTGTCCCAATCCCTGTCCCGAAATCACAGCTAAAATCGAAGAGATAGATCTGGGTTTTCTAGTTGAAGACTTGCCTAAAGTTATCTCTTCCATGCAAATGGGTTCCAATCGCATTCGCGAAATTGTCAAATCTATGGGCAACTTTTCGCGAACCGATAACAGTAACATGACCATGTGCGACTTGCACGACAGCATTGACAGCACCGTGTTAATTCTGCGAAACCGTCTCAATTCTCAAATAGACCGCCGCGACATTCAAGTAGTTAAAAATTATGGAAAATTGCCTCCTGTAGAGTGTTATTCAGGACAGCTAAATCAAGTATTTATGAATCTAATTACCAACGCGATCGATGCTTTGGACGAGGTAGCACAAAACCAGCCCAATGCTGCGCTAAAAATTTTTATCAGCACAGAATTAGCTGGCCCCGATCGGGTGAGAGTGCGGATTGCTGACACGGGAACTGGAATGACACCACAGATAAAAGAACGAATGTTCGAGCAGTTTTTCACCACCAAGGAAATCGGTAAAGGTACCGGTTTAGGATTGTCTATTGTCTACAAAATCTTAGTAGAAAATCACCGAGGATCGCTCCGCTGCGAGTCGGAACCCGGCAAAGGAACCGAGTTTATCATTGAACTGCCGATCCAGCAAACTTAAGCAATTTACTAATCCTCGAAATTTATCTATTTTAACTATGTGTGGCACGGGCGTCCCGCCTGTGTTAACTGTGGCACGGGCGTCCCGCCTGTGTTAACTGTGGCACGGGCCTCCCGCCTGTGTTAACGGTGGCACGGGCCTCCCGCCTGTGTTAACGGTGGCACGGGCCTCCCGCCTGTGTTAACTGTGGCACGGGCGTCCCGCCTGTGTTAACTGTAGTTAAAATTTACACATATCCTACGCTAATTCTAGCTTCAAAGTTGGCAACAGCTTTTCCAAATTTCTGAGAGATTTCTGTTGCCAAGGAATATCATTTGAACCCAATACCAAAAGTTGAATCGTTTTCTTTTTCCGAACGCTAATAACAAATTTAGACAGCATACTGATACCAGAACTGTTAACAAATTCCAATTGTTTTAGGTTCAAGGTAATAGTAGGCGGTTCGCCATTGGCGACCAAATCTAACAATTCAGCTATTGGGGCATATTCTGGAGGGCCACTCAGGCTGAGTTCGCCTTGGAAAGTGACTGTGACTGATTCTGGATCGTACTGAATGCTGTAATCTTCACCTTGAATTTCTTGAATGCCCATTGTGATTTGGTTTCCTGACTAAAATAGTGCGATCGCACAAGAGAATAAATATTGAAATGCTAGAAACTAGACCCTAATTTGAACCACAGTCGTAACAATGATGGTATCACTATCTGGCCTGGGCTCGAATTTCCAACCTATCTTAGCTGAATAGTCATTAATCATCGTCAGCAATCCCAATCCCGATGTATCACTTTCAGATTCCGCATTCTTTTCAAGCTGCTGCAAATAAAGTTCATTGGGATCGGAAGCCATAATTTCTTCAATAAACTCCTTCAACTTATTCGCCCCTTCTGAAGTGACACTATTACTGGCAAAAATTACCGCCGTCACCTCTGTTTCACCAATAAAGTGTATGCCAAATTTGACCTTGTAATGAGTATCATCGTTATTAAATTTAATCGCATTTTCTAACAGTTCGTTGGCTACGTAGCTCACAGCTCCCTTGCTTTCTTTTATCCGTTTCTCGCTGCTAGCATCCTCCTCATCCACAGGTAGAAAGCTAGACAAATAATCGGCTACAAAATGAGCTGAAAGCCTGTTGTTGCGCCAGCGCTGTTTGATCGGGCGAGAACTGGGAGTAAATGTCAGTTCTAGGGAGTCGTGTTCAGGAGGAAATTCTTCAATGAATTCTCCAAAGATTTGGGTCATTGTTTTTAAGCTGCCAGATGTCATGATTTTTTTCGCTCTAATTGAGGTATTAAGGTCACTTCTTGGTGAATTTCCACACGCCATTCCAGTTAGCCGGAAGACTATTTTCTAACAGCGATTGGATGCGTTTTAGGTAAAGTTGACTGGGCTTGTCATCTGGATTTAGCGCTACTATCTGTTCAAAACAAACTATGGCCTTAGCAAAATTTCCCTGACAATATTCTTGGAGTCCCTCCTCAAATATAGGCAAGGTTTGAATTTTGAGCGATCGCACTGGTTCTACTTCAACATCTAACACCTCACAAACTGTAATTGCTTCTTGTCTACCTTTGACAATAGCCCGATCCAAAAAACGGATATGATACTTTTCTGGTTGACTCAAACGTTGTACCACATCTCCAGAAATTAATAAAGATACGCCATAATACTTAGTCAAACCTTCCAGACGAGCGGTGAGGTTGACATGATCTGAGAGCGCATCTGCTTGCATCCGATTCGCGTCTCCAATAATCCCAACCATCGTATCACCCACATGGATACCAATGCCAATATTCAGCGGTATATCCCCATTTATTTTACGGCTTTGATTGTATTTCTGCAACTGCTCCAACTTCACAATTCCTGCCTGAATAGCATCATCCACCCCATCAGGAAAAACTGCCATGACTCCATCTCCAATATACTTGACAATAAAACCATTGTGCTTGCGAATTTCCGGACTAACTTGCTGTAAATAGTTATTGATGAAATCAAAGTTTTCTTGAGGAGTCATTTGCTCCGCCATCGTGGTAAACGAACGCATATCGGAAAACATAATTGCCATCTCTTTGCTCACGTGATCTCCAAGCTGGAAATCAACAATGCTCTGCTTGCCGAGAAATTGGAGAAATTCATCGGGAACGAAACGTCCGTAAGCCTGCAAAAGTTTCTCTAATTCTTGTTCCCGCGCTTTCACAGTTTGCACCATATGGGAAAATACCTGTGCCAGTTCTCCCAGTGCATCACTGCGCGCTGCCACATCTGACAATATCTGGGGTTGAAAGCTATTATTTTTTACAGCAATAGCTGCATCTATAACCTTTTTTACCTGCTCGATGTAAGTCTGCATCTCTCGGTTTTTATGATGGATCTGGTTTTCCAGATCCGTGGAGTGTTGCGTGATAATTTCTACTAAGGTTTCATAGCTATTTTTTTCATCCTCTACTTCCTCAAGTTTTTCGCTCAGCTCCTGTAGCTGCGTATGGAGTTCTTCTGGAGATTGAGAAAGTGCTAATTTTATTTGTGGTTTCATAATTTATACTTCCGAATCTGGAAGCGCAAAATTGTTTGACTTCCTCGCTGTAAATTATTATAACTTACACGCCAGAAGCAATAAATCCGGTTGCTGGTTCCATGCTGGGCGACTAAATCCAAGCTGGATCGTAGAAACCTGGTTGACGACAGTCAATCGATTGCGCGATTTTAGATTTTAGATTAAAGAATTGAAGCATTGACTTGCGCGAGATAAATACGTTCGGCAAGTTTCTCGGATACACGTTTTTAATTTCTCCACGGATGAATCGCGTGGCGGGTATCCTGGATGCTTTCGGTCAATCATCAATTATGCACGATATTTCCCTGTTGCTTCAATACTAGCAAAGTAATGTCATCAAAAACCTTTTGTTCTCCAATAAAGTCTCGCAAATCATCAATGGCGGCTTCCTTAATTTGTTCGGCGCTCAAATGCCAGTTTTGAGAAACCACTTCACAGAGTCTTTCAATACCATAGAATTTTTTGTGCATATTTCTAGCTTCGGGAATGCCGTCAGTGTAAAGCACCACCCCGTCCCCCGGCTCTAAGTCTACTAAAACATGGCTAATCCAATCGGAAATATCCTCATCTAATGCGAGCGGCAATCCTAAATTTATGGTGTTTATTCGCTGGATTTTACCGCCTTTCCTGACCACAATAGTTTCCTCATGTTGACCGCTGATACTAATTGTGCGATCGGCATAGTTGAGCAAAGCTAGTGTCATATTTTTGTCGGAGTTCATGCGCTGGACATTTTTATAAATAGTGCGATTGAGGGTATCTAAAAAACGCACCGGGTTGGATTCTTGCATTTCCTGAAGAGTGCGGACAGCAGCTTGAGTCATCACCATCAAAATGCCGCTTTCTAATCCGTGTCCGGTGACATCACCAATGCAAATTGTGACAACCCCGTTAGTACAAAGTACGTCGTAGTAATCACCACCTACTTCCGAGGCTGGTTCCATAAATCCGGCAATATCTAAATCTTCAATGGCTGTGAGTTCAGCAGGTTTTGGCAGAATCAACTGCTGCATTTGTTTGAGCATATCGAGTTCGGAACTCATGCGGAGGTTTTCCGCTTTCAGACGCTGGTTGAGAGTAGCAATTTGTTTGGTGGCTGTAGCGAGTTCAGAGGTACGTTCTTTGACTTTATCTTCTAGCGTTTCCAAGGATTCTTGCAGTTGTCTCGCCATACTGTTAAAGGAATTTCTTAAGGTTTCAATTTCCAAAATCCGACTGGAAGCAACGTTCTGGTTAAGAGCACCACCTGCTAGATATTCTGAAGATCGAGCAATTTGATTCAGGGGGCGAGCAATCCAGCTAGCGGTGAAAATACCCATTGCAACAGAGACAATGAGAGCCACAATACACAGCCAAATGGTCTGGCGAGTGTTAGCATAAATTTGCGCCATAAAGTCCGCTTCAGGAACTACTACTACACTCAGCCAATTGAGACCGTACTTGTCAGTTAGCGGAGAAACTTGGATAAATTGCCGCTCACCGTTAAGATAAAAGTCAAGTTGAACAGTTTGATCGATGTCTTCCAAACGCTTGAAGCGATCGAGCAGATAAAGCACACTTTGACGCATCAGGGGGTTGTTGCTTTCCTGTGCTTTGATCCGCTTTGTATCTTTGCCTGTTCCCACAGAAAGAGGCTCTTCTTTAACCGAAGTAGCTATTAACTGACCTTGGGGTTCAATGATAAATACTTGGCCGGAATTACCCACCCTTAATGTTTGCAAGAATTGGCGAATTTGATCGAGTCCCATCTGGCAAGTCAGCACGCCAATTAGTTTCCCTTCGGCATCATAATAGGGTAGACTCGCATTAATTTGCAGCGTACCGTAGCCAAAATTAATATAAACTTCACTCCAAGCTGCCTGTTTCTTCTCAACAGCTACTCTGTAAAAAGGGCGGGTGCGAACATCATAATTGGGCGTGTTTTTGTCGATTGTTGTCGGGTTTCCATCAGCGTCAAGGTTGTAATATATCAAGTCGCCGCCCCCCGGAATCAGTTGCTGGGCAAGCTGAGGTTGTTCAAGTCCAACCAGGCGATTTACCCAACCCACACGCAGGTACTGACCTTTTTCGTTGGCAATTCCCGCGTGACCGATCGACTTAAATTGCAGAACTTGTTTCCAAAAATAGGGTCGATATTGCTCCAAATCGTCAAAGTTCAACACTCCCAAAGCTACAGCATCCAGATTGATCTGATTCACCAGTGGCGGAGCTTCCAAATAGGTTTGAACACGTTCGTAAACTCTCGCACTCACTTCGTGGCGCAACTGACTAACAATATTGTTGACTATCTGCTCTCCGTTTCTGTAAGAGAGATAGCCAACGCAGCCAACAGCGGCCAAAATTTGGAGAACAAAGGGAACTACCAAGACATTGCGGAGACGGATTTTGCCAACTCTGGAGACGATCGCGCTTTTTTGAGAAACCATTGTTAAAAACACTCCCAGCGGGCAGTTTTTTGTTACAAGACTTGATAATGGATATATTAAGAGCTACGGACAATGTTATCATATCAAAAATTCAACAAACATCAACCAATCTGCGTTCCTCAACGCTCATCTGCCTGCATCAGCGGTTAAAATTTTAAAAATAAATTCCCACAAAAATGCAAATTACTCAAGCCCTCCACAGCGCCGTACTCATCTCCAACCTGGAAAAATCCCAACACTTTTACAGCACCGTACTAAACCTGCAAAAAATCGATCGAGACTTAAAATTTCCCGGAATCTGGTATCAAATCGGCGACTTCCAGCTCCACCTAATTTTAGGTGCAACAATTATCCCAGATGCCGCAGACCATGCCAAATGGGGACGCAACCGACATCTAGCATTTTCTGTTGCTAACTTAGAGGCAGCCAAACAGCAGTTAATCGCTCACAATTGCCCGTTTCAAATGAGCGCGTCAGGTCGATCGGCATTATTTACCCAAGATCCCGACGGCAACATCATCGAACTCAGCGAGTAACAGATGAAAATCATCGCTTATTCTTACACCGAACCGCTACTCGAAGCAGCACCCGCACCGGAAATTTGGGGTCAAGAAGTCGATCGCACCTATCAAGACTTAGGAGGGCGGCAGCAACTGCAGCAACTCCTCAAAGACTGCGAAACAGAACCAGTCAAATACTTATTAATTCAGCGGTTTGAAGAACTAGGCGACACATTGCAGCAAGTGTGTTCGCACCTCGCCCAACTCGAAAACCTCGGCGTCGAAATCATTGTCCAAGAAGAAACAGAACCAAGAAACCGCAAAAACTTGCTGCAAATCCTCGCAGAAATCCAGCGCAGCCAACACAGCCGGAGTATTCGCAAAGGACACGCGCGCAATCGCATCAAATCAAGACTTCCACCGGGTAAGGCCCCTTACGGCTACCGGCGCGGCAAAGATTGTTACACGATCGATAAAACCACCGCCCCCACCGTCAAAGACTTTTTTGAACACTTTTTAATCTACGGTTCCTTGCGAGGTTCCGTGCGGTATTTAGCCAAGAAATACAACAAAAAAATTTCTGTAAGTACCGGCCGCCGCTGGCTGACAAATCCCGCATACCGAGGCGATTTGGAATATCAAAACGGCCAAGTAATTTCTAACACCCACGTCCCGATTATTTCCAGAGAAGAAGCCGCCCAAATAGACAGGTTGCTGCGCCGCAACCGCTGCCTTTCTCCTCGCAGCGCTAGCGCCCCGCGTTCCCTCGCAGGTTTGGCAATTTGTGCAGAATGCAAATCGCCCATGACAGTTGCCAAAGTCACCTCCTACCGCAAAGAAAAAGAATACCTTTATTTGCGACCGATTAACTGTCCAAAACAGCCTAAATGTAGCGCCCTTTCCTACGATGAAGTATTGCAATTAACCATCGCCGGTATTTGTCGGGATTTACCCGATGCTGTTGCTGGGTTGCAGACGCCGAATATGAATGGAATTAAAGCAGGAATTGTCAGGGCGATCGCATCCAAACAAGAAATCATAGAGCAACTTTTCGCCCTGATTGACAGCGGCATTTTAGACACCGAAACGGCAGAGTTGAGAGCCTACAAAATCCGCACCGAAATTGCCGAACTGCAAAGCAAATTAGCGCAACTACCCCCAGTAAATTTGCGAGAAACTGCCCAAACAGTTTCCCTGCCGCAATTTTGGCTCGATTTATCAGAATCAGAACGCAGGTTTTACTTTCGAGAATTTATCGATCGCATTGAAATCGTCCGGGAAAATACAAATTGGAAACTGCAAATTATTTTCATTTTTTAAGGATTAGCTCGACGTTCCTCCATAGTTCCTAGGTTAGATGCCCGACTTCTTAAAGAAGTGGGGTATGTGGGTAGTCTCTTAGTTCGCTAGGAGTGGACTTCGTTTGACAAGCATCGGTTTCTACCGCTGAATCATCTTTTTTAGCTTTCAGCCAATAGGCGATCATCTCTCCTTTTCCTTTAACCGCGATCGCACCTCTTTCCTCAAATAAATACCGATCTTTTAACAGTTCGTAAATATCAGCAGTAACTTGAATATCTCCCGGTAATCCTTGACATTCCATCCGAGAAGCAACATTAACAGTATCTCCCCACAAGTCGTAGATAAATTTTTTAGTGCCAATTACGCCAGCAACTACGGGCCCTGTATGAATGCCAATCCGAATTTGAAATGATTCGCCTCTGTCAGTTTGAAAATCAGCGATCGCTTCCTGCATATCCAAGGCCATATTCGCGATCGCTTCTACATGATCTGCCCTCGGCACAGGCAATCCCCCCGCTACCATATAAGCATCTCCAATTGTTTTAATTTTTTCCAAACCGTGTTTTTCAGTTAGTTGGTCAAACCTTGAAAAAATCTGGTTCAGTACATTTACCAATTCTAGAGGTAACATTCTAGCAGCAATAGACGTAAAATCGACAATATCGGCAAAAAGAACTGTTGCTGAATCAAACCTCTGGCCAGGAGAACCCTCCCCCTTTTTCAAATTTTCAACAATCGCTGCGGGTAAAATATTCAGCAATAAATGATCCGACTTTGTTTGAGCAAGCCGTAAAGCTAGCTCCACCCCCTGCCGCTCTTTAATTTCGTTTTGCAAACGTTCTACAAGTTCTTTGAATTGCTTCGTTTGCTGTTGAAGTAAATGTTGTTGACTTTGAATTGTTAACTGATTTGCCACTCGTGCCAATACTTCTTTACCGTGAAAAGGTTTAGTAATATAGTCAACTCCTCCCACATCAAAGGCTTTTACCTTATCTAAAACGTCATCTAAGGCGCTTAAGAAAATCACGGGAATGGAACTGGTTTTTGGTGAAGCTTTCAACTTTGCACATACCTCATATCCATTCATTTCTGGCATCATCACGTCCAGCAAAATTAGAGTCGGCGGAAACTCTTGCACTGTAGCGATCGCCCTTTGCCCGTTCAGCGCTTTACGAACCTGATACCCTTGTTCGGTCAATATTGTAGATAAAAGCCGCACATTATCTGGCTTATCATCAACTACTAAAATGTTGGCTTGAATTGTAGGATATTGATGGTTGTCCATGCGATCGCTCACGGTAGTTTGTCAAGATAAAAGATATTAAGACTTAAGAAGTTTACCTCAAAAAAAAGGCAATAGTAGAAATTCCGATTTGCTATCCTAAAAAGCTATGGCAAGGAGATGCTATTTGGGCTTAATGTTAGGTATTTTTTAAATATAAAAACCTTCTAACTTTATACTAATAAAAAAATGATATTTTCACCTGGCGGCAACTACTGATTGTGCTATCTCTATAATATCGTCAAATAGGAAATCCTGCACCAAAGTAGTTAGATATTGTGCGGACGAAGCAAACTCGCTCGGCATTTCCTCAATCAACTTGACAATTTTCTCATCGCAGCATTCATGAGCGGCATGAGATATCTGTTCTACCCATTCAATAGGCATTTGACCGAGTTGTGACTCGACAGATTGATTGCTACTCACTCCGCTAGTTTTGCTTTCATTGTCTAGTGGTACATCAACCGATTCCTCGTAAATGTAACGCACTCCTAAAAGTTCTTCCATTTTCGCAAATAATATCTTTGCCTCGAAAGGTTTACGCATAAAATCATCGCAGCCTGCTCCTAAAATAGTTTGTCGTTCTTCTTCAAAAGCGCTAGCAGTAAGAGCAACTATTGCAGTTTGTTTTCCAAGAGGATGAGCTTTAATTTGTCTTGTGGCTTCATAGCCATCCATGACAGGCATCTGCATATCCATCCAGATCAGGTGCGGTTGCCAATCCTCCCATACAGCAATAGCTTCTTGACCATCTCTAGCCGATCGCACGAGGAGGCCTAGTGGTGACAATAATCTCTCTATGACTAGGCAGTTATCGGCGCGATCGTCAACAACCAAAATCCGGTATTTTGGTTGATTCGGTGCTAAACTAATTACTTTTTTCTGCGGTTTAAGCATTTTAATAGCGGTTGGATCTGCCAGCCTGATTCCAATATCAAATGCAAACTTACTTCCCAAACCAGGCGTACTGCTGACAGTAATATCCCCTCCCATCATTAGGACAAATTTGCGGCTAATTGGTAAACCCAATCCAGTCCCCTGTTGAGATTTTTGACCTGTTTTTGTTTGCTCAAAGGGTTCAAATAACTTATTTATCTCTTCTGTGGCAATGCCAGGGCCGGTATCTTCAATTTCAAACTCAAGGTGTAACAATTCCGGGTGAAGGTCATTCGCGTTTACACAATCACACTCCGCCAAGCTTTCGGACTGATTAACACCAGTGCACCATCCGGGTTGTTTTTGTATAGCTGCGGTTTCAACCCCTAAGCTTTCGGAATGTTCAGAAGCCGCGCCGGCAAGTTTTGCTTGTGTGTCGAACAACTCTGGGGTTTCAGCGCCCAAACTTTCTTCTACCTTCTTTTTAACTCGCAAAGTAACGCTACCCCTCTCTGTAAACTTGATCGCATTTCCTACAAGATTAATCAGAATTTGGCGCAATTTACCTTCATCTCCGCTAACAAACTGCGGTACACCATCACCCACTTCCAAATTTAGCTGCAATTTCTTAGATTTAGCTTTTAATCGAAACATTTCTTCTAAGGTTTTTAGCAAGCGCATTAAATTAAAACTGCTTTCATTAAGCTGACTTCTGCCCGCTTCAATTTTGGACATTTCCAAAATGTCATTAATTAGCGAAAGCAAGTGTTCGCCCGCCCGATTAATAATTTCTAGGTGCTGTTGGTGTTGATTGTTGAGAGATGAATCGCGCACCATTACCTGACTAAATCCGAGAATGGCATTCAGGGGAGTCCGCAATTCATGGCTCATAGAAGAAAGGAATTCGCTCTTGGCGCGGTTAGCTGTATCAGCAGCTACAACAGCTTTTTGTAATGCTGTTTCTGCTAATTTGCGATCGGCAATTTCTGTTTTTGCTTGTTCAAAAAGGGTGGATTGCTGGATGGCAATTGTTAGCTGCACGGAAATGTGTTTGAGAGATTCTATCTCAGAAGAGTTCCAATACCTTTGACTGCGGCAGTGATGAGCAATGAGTAGCCCCCACAATTTTTCACCTTGCAAAAGGGGAACTACTAGGTTAGCTTTAATTTCCAACTCGCTCAGTAAATTAATGTGGCACTCGGAAAGACCTGCCGTATAAATATTGTCGATCGCGCGAATGTGTCCCTGCTCGTAAACAGAGACGTAGCGTTCTCGAAAACAAGGGTCATTAATGTCAATTCCCAAAATCGGCATCGTACCGACGGATACCGACTCGACGGCTATAAATCCGCTCCAATCTGGGTTAAAGCGGTAAATAACTGTTCTATCAGTTGACAAAAACTGCCGAATTTCTTCCACAGCCATTGTCATTACTTCTTCTAGGTTAAGAGAGGAGCGAATTCGCTCTTGGATGGAATTCACGAGCCGCTCCCTTTTTACTTGTTGCTGCAAGGCTAGTTCCGCCTGTTTGCGAGCAGTAACATCTACTCCATAACCCACGCACTCCACAGGTATCCCAGCAGAATTTTTGACTAACTTAACCTCATCGTATATCCAGCGATAACCACCGTCTTTGTGCCGTTCGCGGTATTCGTAGGAAATCGATTCTTTTTCCAATATCTGAGCGTATGAAGTATCAACAATCTCTCGATCTTCTGGATGAACCAGGCTATGCCAATCAAGGGAACCCTCAAGAAATTCTCTGGCTTCGTAACCAATCATTGAAACAATATTATCGCTGACAAAAGTTACGTCATAATTTCCCCCTAATTGGCAGCTAAAAATCACCGCCGGGGTAGTCGCCAGTAAATATTGCAAACGTTCGGTGACAGAACGCAAGTTTAACTCGGCTTGCTTGCGATCGCGAGCTTCCATTGCTAAAGCTGCGATCTGCGCCACATAGCTAGCGAAGCTTTGTTCGTCGAGCGTCCAATTCCTAGTCCTTCCCAGATGTTCTAAACAAATTACACCCGCAATTTGCCCTTTATGGGTAATAGGAACATCTAGCATGGACGAGATGTTTAAAGGCCTCAAATAAGATTCGCTAAATTCTAGGGTTCGCGGATCGGTTTGGGCATCAACCGCTGCGAGTACCTGTTCTGTATTCAAAGCTTGGAAATAGCTAGGATACTCAGCAACTTTCAGTTCTGCACCGGCACTGTGTCGATTGGGCGTCAGTTCGTAAAGATCCGCACAGAAAATTGCGGATTTATCTTCCTGATAAAACCAAATACTTGCCCGATCGACATTCAAGGTACGAGTTGCCATTTGCGTAATCTCTCTCAGTGCCTCGCTGATATTTCCTTCGTAGATACTAGAATTTTTAGCTAATTCTAGCAAACCATTTTGTTGTTCTGTTAATCTAATTTCTCGTTCTCGCAAAGCAGATTCAGCGACGATTTTTTCTTTAATTTGTGCTTCTAAATAACCGTTTGTTTCTCTCAATTCAGCGGTGCGTTCTTGAACTTTAATTTCTAAGTCATCATAAGCGTAGCGCAGCGCTAATTCTGCCTCTTCACGTACCGCAATTTCAGCCTGCAACTTGCGATTTATGGCCTCTAATTCTTGGGGGGTTTTTAAAGACAAAAACTGGGGCAATAGTGTTACCATCGAGGCGGCGGTGTAGCAGGAAACCAGTGCAGTAATTCCTTTTTCAATCCCCGACAGCCAATAAGCAGAATGCCACAACGTCCAAATGTCTAGCAAGTGGCCCGTGCCGCAGAGAATAATAAATGCACCAAATAAAGCAAATATTCCTAAAAAAGGAACATCGCGCCGCTTGAAGATAAAATAAATTAGCATCGCCGGAATTGAATAGTAGGCGATCGCGATTAAAAAGTCCCCAGTTACGTGCAGCCACACTAAAGGCGTTTGCCAAAGATAGCAATGACCGTGAGGCATATACTGAGTTGGGGAAAAAATATTTTTGAGTGCTTCCCACATAATACTTGTTATTGGCAGATAGTATGGATTTGATGATGCCTAAGTTAGGCAAAAAATAAAAAAAACCGCAAATTGTAGCTGGATTCAGTATTATTTATTAACGCCTCAACCCCGCTGGTTAATAACAGCTTGCTTCGGCACTAGGTGGCGATCGCCAAATTGCGATTGCAAAGGAATTTCAATAATAAACTCCGTACCTCTGCCAACCTCGGAAGTGCAGCGCAAATAACCTTCATGGGCTTGAATAATCTGATAAGAAATCGCCAAACCCAGCCCGGTACCAGCACCGATAGGTTTCGTCGTATAAAATGGATCGTAAATTTTAGCGATCGCATCATAATCTATGCCAGTGCCATTATCCGCAATGTGAATCTGCACCCACTTGTCATCAACTAAAACGGTGCGGATGCGAATTTTTAGCAGTGGGCAATAGGTATTTTGTAAGTTGTCAGAAAAATTATTTTCCCAATAGCCGTTGGTCGTATATCCCTGGTCTACAATCTGTTCTAAAGCATCAATAGCATTAGAACAAATATTCATAAATACTTGGTTAAGCTGCCCAGCATAGCATTGCAATTTTGGCAAATCTCCATACTCTTTAATCACTTGGATAGGCGGACGGTTTGGTTGTTCTTTCAAGCGGTGCTGCAAAATCATTAAAGTGCTGTCGATCCCTTCATGGATATTTACTTTTTTCATCTCGGCTTCGTCTAACCTGGAGAAAGTGCGTAAAGATTTAACAATTTCCCTAATTCGCTCTGCTCCTATTTTAATCGAACCAAAAAGTTTTTGCAGGTCTTTTAAAATAAAATCGAGTTCTATCGTGTGAATCTTGTCTGCAATTTCCGGCGCAGGAGTGGGGTAATAAATTTGATAAACCTGAATCAATGCCACAATCTCTTTAATGTATTCCTCAGCCGGAATCAGATTGCCATAAATGAAGTTAACAGGGTTATTGATTTCGTGAGCAACCCCAGCTACCATTTGCCCCAAAGACGACATTTTTTCAGTTTGCACGAGTTGAGCTTGAGCCCCTTTTAGTTGTTGCAGAGCGTTCTCTAGCTGCTCAGTTTGTTCTAGCAGTTTAGCTTCCGAGTGCCGCAACGAATTTTCAGCCAAAGAGCGATCGCGATTTTCCTGTTGCAAACGTTCATTAGCCACCTCTAAAGCGATCGTCCTCTCAATCACCCGTTTTTCCAATTCCAGCATTAATTCTGAGAGTGCTTCCTGAGCTTGTTTGCGATCGCCAATCTCCTTTTGTAAAGCTACATTTGCCACCGCCAATTGAGCGGGACTGGGAATAGCCAAGATTTTGGGGATTAGTTCCACCAGCACTGCTGCTGTACATAGCGAAATCAGCGCCGTAATCGCTTTAAGAAAACCAGAGAACCAATAATTAGGATGCCACAGCGTCCATATTTCCATAATATGGGTAATGCCGCAGCAGACAATAAAAGAGCCAAACAGCATGAAAACCCAGTCAAAAGGCACGTCTTGCCGCTTTTTGACAATATAAATCAGCGTAATCGGTATCAAAAAATAAGCGACGGCTATCAAACCATCGGACAAAACGTGTAGCCCCACTAATCCAGGCTTCCACAAGTAGCAATGACCGTGAGGAATAAAATAATTTGGGAACATTTTATGAACCAGTTGCATTAAATTAACTCGGTTATTGGCTAATATTTTTCCGACGTGATTACTGGAAGAAATTTAAAAATGGGGGTACAAAAATAAGAATTAGACTTTGGGACTTAACACTTGCGATCTGTAAATGCAGTGTTCTGAAACTACTGTTAATTAAATTAACATCAATCGATTCAGCTTTAGCAAAGTCAACTGTCACATTTTTAATTCTGCCTTCACTATCAACTGTGACACCGGCATGACATTTTGGGCAACGATCGAGAAAAACTGAGCGCAGATTCCTTTCCAGTAAGAGCGCCAGCGCCCATTAAAATTTGGTTATAGCACTCAGTGACCAGTCAGGCAACGGGGTAATCACCAGGTTTAACAGATGTCACGGATTTAAATTAACGAAAAGAACCATTCTCAAAAACCTGTAGAGGTGGGTTCACTCTTGTACCCTTGAAAAGTGCAGACAGGTTAAATACACCCGCCACTACCCCGCGAGGGAATTCTTGATTATTGACAGTGATACTCTTCGGGGATATTTAACAGATGTGACCAATTACCCCCTGAGAAATGTCGCGACAAGAGCGTGTGGCAATCCAATAGGCGATCGCTCTGAGCTTTAGAGTCAATAATCAGTGATAATATCAACGATACACTTATATGGTTATTGCCAATTATGACGATAGATGAGGTACTACAGCTAACTCGTGTGCGATTACAAAAAGATTTATATCCAGTACAAGAAATCATACTCCGCCAAGTTTGGGAAGGAAAAACTTATACAAGTATTGCATCTGCCTCTCATTACGGAGAGCATTACCTGAGAAACATCGCCTCGTCTTTGTGGCAATCTCTCTCTCAAATCTTGCAGACATCTATTAGCAAATCTAATTTTCGCTCTTGTGTAGAATCACGTTCCCTAACCGCAGAGGAACGAGAATTAATTGAAGCATTCACCCGCAGCAAATGCCTAGCAACACCTTTAGAATTTCCCGGTTCTCCCGTGTCCCTGGATTCGCCATTTTATATCCCTCACCCGCTAATCCAAGAACTCGCCTATCGAGAGATTACCAAACCAGGAAGTGTGCTGCGGATTAAAGCTCCCAGGAAGATGGGAAAAAGTTCCCTTCTGCTACGGATTTTAGACCGCGCGACTTCTCTTGACTATCGAACTGTAAGTTTAGATTTTCAGCAAGCCGAGGAAGCTGTCTTAGCCGATATCGATAAATTTTTACGCTGGTTTTGTGCCAACATCAGCCGTCACCTAGAATTACCACCTCTATTAGATGATTATTGGGATGAAGACATGGGTAGCAAAGTAAGCTGCACCATCTATTTGCAACAATATGTATTAGCCGAAATAAGTACCCCTCTTGTGTTAGCTTTAAATGAAGTAAATATAATTTTTGAGTATCCAAAAATTGCCAGAGAATTTTTTCCGCTGCTGCGAAGCTGGCATGAAGAAGCAAAGCGGATTGAAACCTTGGGAAAACTGCGGTTAATCGTTCTTCACTCCACAGAAATTTATATTCCTTTAAAGCTCACTGAATCGCCTTTTAATGTCGGTTTACCGCTGCAATTGCCCTATTTTACAGAAGAGCAGATACTTGCTTTAGCCCAGCGTCACGGACTGGATTGGACAGATAGCCTGGATGCCGAGCGCCTGATGGCAATGGTGGGGGGACATCCTTATCTGGTGCGGCTAGCTCTTTACCACCTCTGTCAAAACAGTATAACCCTAGATCGGCTACTACAAGAAGCTCCGACAATAGCTGGAATTTATAAAGATTACTTGCGGAGTTGTTGGGCAACATTGCAAGAGTATCCCGAACTTGCTGTTGCACTTAAACAAGTGGTAAAATCGGAACACGGAGTGGAATTAGATCCGATAGTCGCTTCTAAATTATTTAGTATGGGGCTGATTCATATCGATAACAACCGCTGTACGCTAAGCTGCGATTTGTACCGCCTCTATTTTGGTTCGCACAACTTTATTTAGAGTCTGCTTTACAGTTTATTTTCGCAATCGAATATCCGCGTTGAACACTCCACTTTTCTTGGGGAGTGGAAATCGCTGCTATACAAACAAAGTCCGCCTACGCGGACTAAAAAAAGCGGTAATTAACCAAAATCGGGCATTATTTATATTAGAATGAAGCTCCTGCACCACATCCTCACCTCTAAATAAATTTACTACATACTCACCTTTAAACCTACCCATAAACGGCATGACCCAAGTAACATACCAAATTGGAGGCAGTCTCGCCACTGATGCGCCTACATACGTACTGCGGCAAGCAGATTCCGAACTTTATGAAGCCTTAAAAGCTGGCGAGTTTTGCTACGTCCTCAACTCCCGACAAATGGGCAAATCTTCCCTTCTCGTTCGCACCCTGCACCGACTGCAAGCAGAAGGATTTCAATGCAGCACGATCGACATGACCCGCATCGGCAGCGAAAACATTACTCCTTTACAGTGGTATAAAGGGATTGTCGGGGATTTGTGGCGCAGTTTCCATCTTGTAGGAAAAGTTAATTTAAAAACCTGGTGGAAAGAACAAGAAGAAGTTTCTCTGCTGCAAAGATTGAGTCAATTTATTGAAGAAATTTTATTAGAAAAGTTTGCTAATGAGCGAATTTTTATATTAGTCGATGAGATTGATAGTATTTTAAGCTTAGATTTTCCCGTCGATGACTTTTTCGCCTTGATTCGTTATTGTTACAACCAACGAGCCATTAATCCAGAATACAACCGGATTACCTTCGCGATTTTCGGAGTAGCTACACCCAGCGATTTAATCGCAGATAAAAATCGGACACCTTTTAATATCGGACAAGCAGTAGATTTGTCAGGATTTAGCTTAGAAGAAGCGCAACCATTAGCGAAAGGGTTAGAAAATGTCATAGCCAATCCGCAGGCAGTTCTCAAAGAAATCTTAGATTGGACGGGAGGACAGCCATTTTTAACGCAAAAAATATGTGAATTAGTCGTAAAAAGGGCGCGGGAAGCCCACACGGGCGATTTAAAAATTCCACCGGGAACCGAGGGATTTTTTATGGCATCATTGGTGAGAGAAAATATCATTAATAAATGGGAATCTCAAGATGAGCCGGAGCATTTAAAAACTGTTCGCGATCGCATTATTGGCAACGAACAACTCACTGCACGTAGTTTAGGGCTCTATCAAAACCTCTTACAATGTGGTGAAGTTGAAGCGGATGACAGTCGAGAGCAGATCGAACTGCTGCTATCAGGTTTGGTAGTAAAACAGCAAGGTTTTTTAAAGGTAAGCAACCCGATTTATCAAGCAGTCTTTAACCTACAATGGGTAGAAATACAGTTAGAGCAACTGCGTCCTTATTCCCAAGCTTTCAACGCTTGGATCGCTTCAAAACAAACCGATGAATCGCGACTGTTGCGCGGACAATCGCTAAAAGACGCTTCCTACTGGGCCCAGGGAAAAAGTTTGAGCGATTTGGATTATCACTTTTTAGCAGCTTCTGTTGAATTAGACAGGCTGGAAGTGCAGCAAGCGCTGGAAGCAGCGAGGCTCAGAGAAGTTGAAGCCAGACTCACAGAAGAACGCAAGCGGTTAGTTTTAGAGCGAGAGACAGCGAAGCGGCAGCGAAAGTTTATTGGGGCGTTGAGCGGGGTATTAATTGTTGCGATCGCCTCCAGCATTTTCGCCCTCTGGCAATACCATCGCGCCGTCACCAGCGAAATTCAAGCCCTCACCTCCTCATCCGCAGGACAATTCGCCTCCCAACAGCGATTAGACGCCCTCGTGAGTGCCATCAAAGCCAGACGGAGGCTCGACAGTCTCGCTCATTCCAGCACTCAGTTGCAATCTCAAGTTCAACAAGTGCTGCAACAAGCCATCTATGGAACGGCAGAATTCAATCGCCTGTTGGGGCATTCCAGCCCGGTTCTGGCAGTTGATGTCAGCCCCGACGGTCAACTCATCGCCACCGGAGGCGGCGACCAAACAGCCAAGGTTTGGCAACGGGATGGTACCTTGCTGTACACTCTCCAACACACAATCAGCAGCGTGTACGCCCTTCGTTTTAGTCCCGACAGCCAGCGCCTGGTAACATCCAGCGTGGACGGCAACATTTATCTGTGGAGTCGGGAAGGCAAACTGCTCAAAACCTTTCAGGGACACAAGGCTGCGATCTGGGCGATCGCCGTGAGTCCAGACGGTGAGCGCATCGCCTCCGCCAGTGAAGACAGCACCATTCGCCTGTGGAGCGTTGATGGCAAACCGCTCAAAACCCTCAGCGGACATGAAGGTTCGGTTTGGGGTGTTGCCTTTAGCCCGGATGGAAAGCTGCTAGCCTCTAGCAGCACAGATAATACTGTCAAGGTTTGGACTCTAGACGGGGAACTGGTGAGAACTCTGGAAGGTCACAGCGCCGCAGTTTGGGACGTTGAGTTTGCTTTACTTGCAGACAATAGTGGCACAAAACGTCCCACCATTGTCTCTGCCAGCGCTGACAACACTGTCAAACTCTGGCAACCAGACGCAGGAGCAGGCACGGGGGCACTGCCCCTACTTACTCTTAGCGGTCACAGTTCGGAAGTGTTTGAAGTCGCTGTCAGTACAGCAGGCGATGTGATTGCTTCCGCTAGCGCCGACGGAACCATCAGCCTCTGGAAGCCGGACGGGACGCTGTTGAAAGTCCTTAAAGGGCATCAATCTGGAATTCGCGGGCTTGCTTTTATTCCCAACAGTCAAATAGTTGTCTCTGCTAGCGACGACAATACCGCTCGACTCTGGAACCCGACAAACCCCTTCTCGAAAGTCCTTTACGGACATGGCGGCACGATTTGGGATGTGGATTTCTCCCCCGACGGTCAGATGCTAGCTTCCGCCTCTTCCGATGGCAGTTTCAAACTGTGGGCGCGAGACGGCACGTTGCTGAAGTCTTTTGCCGGAAACGATACTGCCGTTCACTCGGTTGCTTTCCTCTCTGGTGCCAGCTTTGCCAATCCTGCTAATACACGTTTCCTTGCTACCGCTAGTGAAGATAAAACAATTAAATTCTGGCAGTTCGACGGGACGCTACTGAAAACCATAACAGGTCATGAAGCTGGAGTTTGGGATATCTCCGTCAGTCCAGATGGGCTACTGGCTTCTGCTAGCAACGATAAAACCGTGAAACTGTGGAACAAGGACGGCAGGGCGGGCGCGGGGGCATCGCCCCTACGAACTTTCACAGGGCATCGGGCTAGGGTTTACGATGTGGATTTTACCCCTGACGGAAAGAGGCTGCTTTCAGCTAGTAGCGACAGCACTGCTCGGTTGTGGAGTCTTGACGGTAGGTTTTCCAAGACCCTAAAGGGTCATCGCAGCCCTGTTTGGGAAGTTGCCATCAGTCCAGACGGTCGCACTTTGGCAACTGCTAGCAGGGATGACACGATTAAACTATGGACGAGTGATGGCACGTTGCTCAAAACCCTCAAGGGAAATAGTAGAGGCATGATGGCGGTTGATTTCAGTCCAGACGGTCAAATACTGGTGGGGGGAGGCTCAACTGGCGCACTCAAACTTTGGAAAACCGACGGGACAGAAATCACGACGCTAACCGGACATGAAGGGAACGTTTGGGGGGTGGCGTTTAGTCCTGATGGCAAACAAATTGCCTCCGCCGGGGACGATCGCACTGTGATTTTATGGGATCTAGAGCGTATTCTCAAACTCGATGAACTGGGTTATGCGTGCGATCGCGTGCGAGAGTATATACGCACAAATGCCGATGTGAAGGAGGAGGATAGGCATTTGTGCGATGCCGTGGGCGATCGTTAAAGTCTCATAAACCATGAACTCAAAATCATGAATAATTACCAATACCAAATCGGCGGCAGCCTTGCTAATAATGCACCTACCTACGTAGTAAGACAAGCAGATTCCGAACTCTATGAAGCCTTAAAAGCAGGCGAATTTTGTTATGTGCTCAATTCTAGGCAAATGGGCAAATCTTCCCTATTAGTCCGCACCCTGCACCGATTGCAAGCAGAAAATTTTCAATGCAGCACCATCGACATGACCCGTATCGGCAGTGAAAATATCACTCCTTTACAGTGGTATAAAGGCATGATTGGGGAACTGTGGCGCGGCTTCAATCTCTTAGGGCAAGTTAACTTAAAAACCTGGTGGCGCGATGAAGAAGATGTATCATTTTTGCAAAGATTGAGTCATTTTATTGAAGATATTTTGTTAGCCAAGTTTCCCGAACAACAAATTATTATATTTATTGATGAAATTGACAGTGTTCTCAGTCTAGATTTCCCTGTAGATGATTTTTTCGCTCTAATTCGCTTTTGCTACAATCAACGCTCAATTAATCCTGAATACAATCGCATTACTTTTGCAATTTTTGGAGTAGCAACACCTGGGGATTTAATTGTCGATAAAAAACGCACTCCTTTTAATATTGGTAGAGCGATAAATTTACGAGGTTTTGAACTAGAAGAAGCCCAGCCCTTAGCGGCGGGATTGGCAAGTGTAGTCAATAATTATCAACCTATTCTCAAACAGATATTGGCTTGGACTTCGGGGCAGCCATTTCTGACGCAAAAACTGTGCTATTTAGCCTACATGGCAACTCAAACTACACCGCAAAAAGTAGTAACAATTCCTCCAGGAACAGAAGAGTTTTGGGTAGCTCGCTTAGTGCGAGAAAATATCATTAATAAATGGGAATCTCAGGATGAGCCGGAACATTTAAAAACGATAAAGGAGCGGATTATTCGCAACGAACAACGCGCGGGTAGATTACTCGGCATCTACCAGCAAATTTTACAATCTAATCCCCCCTTAACCAGCGGTTCTGTTTCATTGTGGGACTTTGAAGAGGACTATAGGGGCAGTAACCCCCTGCCTGACCCAAATCTTCATAGGGCAACTACAGGGGAATTGCCCCTACCAGGAAATGAAAGATTTCTACCTTCGAGCAAAAAAGTGGGACGGGTATCAACTGATGACTCACCAGAACAAATTGAATTATTATTATCGGGATTAGTTATCAAAAACAATAGTTATTTACAGGTAAGAAATAGGGTTTATGCTGAGATTTTTAATCTGGAATGGGTAGAGAAGCAATTAGGGCAACTGCGCCCATACTCGCAAACCTTCGATGCTTGGGTTGCTTCACAACAAACAGATTTTTCCCGACTTTTGCGGGGACAAGCTTTAAAAGATGGTCAAATCTGGGCGCAGGAAAAAAGCTTGAGTAACCTTGACTATCAGTTCTTAGCTGCTAGTGCCGAACTAGATAGGCGAGAAGTTCAACAAGCTTTAGAAGCAGAACGCACCAAAGAAGTGGAAGCGCGACTGGCAGAAGAACAAATGCGATTAATTCAAGAAAAAAAAGCAGCGAAACGGCAGAAAAACTTACTATTTTCTGTGAGTATGGCACTGCTGCTTGCCTGTGTCTTAGGAGTAACAAGTTATTTTCAGTATCGCCGAGCCGTTATTAGTGAGCGGGAAGCTCGGATCAGTGAAATTGAAGCGCTGGTTTCTTCCTCGGAGGGGCTGTTTGCCTCTAATCGCCGATTGGATGCAGTAATAGAAGCAATTAAAGCTAAGCGCCGACTACAAAGTTTAGGCAAGACGGATAAAAATATTGAGAATCAAGTTATCAATGTATTGCGTCAAGCGGTTTATGAAGCGGCTGAATACAACCGTTTATCGGGACATAAAGCGGCTGTTCTCGGAGTTGATATTAGTCGGGACAGTAATTTTATTGCTTCAACAAGTGTGGATAAAACTATTAAACTGTGGCGGCGGGACGGAACGGAAATAGCAACACTCAAAGGTCATCAGGCGATCGTTCGATCTGTCAAATTTAGCCCGGACGGTCAGTTTCTTGCTTCTGGAAGTGATGATGGAACTGTAAAACTTTGGAAACTGGATAGGGCAGGCACGGGGGCACTGCCCCTACGAACTTTTCAGGGTCATACTGCTGGTATCTGGACAGTGGCGTTTAGTCCCGATGGCCAAACAATTGCTTCTGCCAGCATGGACAAAACGGTGAAACTCTGGAACAAAGCAGGCAGGGGGGCAGTGCCCCTACGAACTCTCCAGGGTCATACTGCTGGGGTATCCTCAGTGGCTTTCAGTCCAGACGGTCAGACTATTGTTACGGCAAGTGGAGATAAAACGGTGAAACTCTGGAACAAAGACGGGACAGGCACGGGGGCACTGCCCCTACGAACTTTCCGGGGTCATACTTCTGTGGTATCTGCAGCAGCGTTTAGTCCAGACGGTCAGATTGTGGCTTCAGGAAGTGGAGACAAAACGGTGAAACTGTGGAACAAAAACGGTACTTTACTACGAACGCTTGAAGGTCATTCTGCTGTAGTATCGGGAATTGTTTTTAGTCCAGATGGTCAGACTGTTGCTTCTGCAAGTCGCGATCAAACTGTAAAACTATGGAATGTTGACGGGACACAACGGACGACATTGAGAGGTCACACTGCTGGGATTTGGGGGATAGCTTGGAGCCCGGATGGCAGTTTTATTGCTTCGGCGGGTGCAGAAAATACGGTGCGGCTGTGGCAGAGTCAAAACCCATTGCGGACGATGATTACTGCACATAAAGCGGGGATTTGGGCGATCGCACTGAGTTCGGATAGTTCTACAATTGCTACAGGCAGCGAGGATGGCACGACTAAGCTGTGGAGTCGGCAAGGTAAATTGTTGAGGACTTTCACTGTAGAAAACGCTGCGATTTATGCTGTTGCCCTGAGTGGCGATGGCAAGTTAATTGCTTCTGGCAGAAATGATAATAATGTGAATATCTGGACTCGAAACGGAAAAGCGATCGCAAATTTGGTAGGTCATAACGCTACGGTTTTTACATTAGCTTTCAGTCCAAACGGTCAAATGATTGCTTCTGGAAGTCAAGATAATACTATCAAGCTTTGGCGGCCCGATGGTACTTTATTGCATACTATGACAGGACATCATACTCCTATTTGGCAGGTGGTATTTAGCCCAGACGGTCAGCTAATTGCCTCGGCGGGGGGGGATGGTACTGTGAAGTTGTGGAAGCTTGATGGTACTTTGGTGAGAACTTTTCCAGGTCATACTGCTGCGGTTTGGAGGGTGGCGTTTAGCCCTGACGGTAAATTTCTGGCTTCTGGCAGTGGGGACAATACTGTTAAGATTTGGACTGTGGATGGTAAGTTACTGAGAACTCTGGAAGGTCATCTCGCCGCGGTGTGGGGAGTGGCGTTTAGCCCGGACGGTAATATTATTGCTTCTGGTAGTGTAGACAATACGCTGAAGTTTTGGAAGCTTGACGGTACCGAATTAACGACGCTCAGAGCTAACTATGCGGCGATTCGGGGGGTAGCGTATAGTGGGGATGGGTCATTTGTGGCTTCTGTGAGTGAGGATAATACGCTGATTTTGTGGGATGTGGAGCGAGTTTTTAAAGTGGATTTGTTGGCTGATGGTTGCGATCGCGTGCGAGATTATTTGCGGACGAATGCGATGGTCGAGAAGGGCGATCGTTTGTTGTGCAATGGTATTGGAAGGAAATAATATCAAGTCCGCGTTATTATAGCAATCCTAAATGATTCGTAAATGTTTTACCCCACCCCAACCCTCCCCTTCCTAAGGATCGCGAATTAAATAACTTACAATTTAAATTGTTATTGTGGGATGGGCGTCCCGCCCGTC